>JBBTYU010000001.1:0-3102 GCA_038061675.1 Patescibacteria group bacterium
CTTCCAGCCGGTTTAATATTTTGAACGCTGAATTTAAAGAACAGAGTTCGGCTTTAGCCGAGGCTTGCATTGATACGGCTTTGTTGAAGCTGGCGCAAAATCAATCTTATGGCGGCAATGAAAATATTTCCGTTGGGAATGACCAATGTTCAATTTTGCCGATTGAGACGCTAACGGGGCAAAAAATTATAAAAACCAAAGCGATTTTTCAAAACGCCGCCACTAATTTAAAAGTAGCGGTTCAGGCAGGCGATTTATCAGTAATTTCCTGGGAGGAAATCGCGAAATTTTAAATTTTCTTGAATATGATATAATTAAATTAGAAATTATAGAAAGGTCGAGTACAAAGAAATACTTATTTATGAAAAATAACAAAGGCTTTACCTTAATTGAATTGCTGGTAGTAATCGGCATTATTGCCATTTTAGCTGGAATAGTGGTTGTTGCTATTAATCCGGCCAGGCAATTCGCCCAGTCCAGAAATACCCAGAGATGGAGCAATGTGAGCACTATTTTGAATAGCGTAGGCCAAAGATTATCTGATAATAAAGGTGTTTTTGAAACTGGCTGCGCCGCCGGAGTAATTCCTACTGTAAGCACGCAGATGGGCAGCGCCGTTGGCAATTATAATATTGAACCATGCATTGTGCCGACTTATGTTTCCACTATGTCGCTTGATCCGTTAGGCGGGACAGCGGCAGCCACCGGTTATAATATTATTCGCGATGCTACTACCGGCAGGATTACGATAAGCGCTCCTAGCGCCGAAGTAGCTGAAGTAATTGCGGTCACCCGATAAAAAAGTAAACAACCCTGTTAAATGCCATTATTATGGCAATCCGTCAAAGACGGATTATTTAACAGGGTTGTTTTCTTCTACGGGGGAAATTGTAGTCATATTTGAGATGTATAGTTATGACCATTTAATGAGTAGATTAGTATGTTTTTGGGTAGATTTAGTAGACACTTGTGTAGATTTGGATACCGTGATATCATTCTTTTATGAAAGAAGAATTATTTACAATTAGTCAAGCTGCCGAATATCTCGGGGTTTCTTTGAACACGCTGCGCCGTTGGGATGAAAGCGGGAAGTTAGTCGCAATCAAAAAGGATGGCGGCACTCATCGATATTACCGTGAAAAAGATTTAGAAATCTTTGCCAGTGATTTGATTAAATTTGCATCCGAATGGATTCAAGATGGTGTTGAATTTCCGGACGCGTTTTATTGTTCAACGAGTTCAATTTTCAATGCAAGATTAACAAAAATGGAGTACGAGCTGATGCAGAAGCCGGGGTTTGAAAAATTATACTCTTTGATTGTTCTGATTACCGGAGAAATTGGCGATAATTCGTTTGCCCATAATTTAGGAAAGTGGCCGGATACAGCAGGAATTTTTTTTGGCTACGATCTCGCAAAGCGTATCATTGTTCTTGCCGATCGAGGGTTGGGTATTTTAGAAACATTACGTCGGGTTCGTCCGCAACTTTCCAGCCATGTAGCAGCCGTGGAAGCCGCCTTTACAGAATTTATTTCCGGTCGGGCGCCGGAGAAACGCGGGAATGGTCTTAAGCTCGTTCGCGAAGTTGTCACCGACCAGCCAATTGATTTATTTTTTACCAGCGGCGATGCCGAGGTGCGCATGAAAGGATCGGATAAGGTATTTCGTGTTACGCGTGGTCAGCGTATTGTGCGAGGATGTTTGGCAAAAATAGAATTCTAATACATTTTAATAGGTAAAAAAAATATATGAAATTACAATTAGAAAAATTTGGTAAAACATTAATATCGCGGGAATTAGGCAGTGAGGCTTTCAAAGCATTTCAGCCAACCTTGCGCGAGTTTTCTAAAGATGAAGAACTGGAAATAGATTTTTCCGGCGTATTAACATTATCGCCGTCATGGGCTGATGAATTTTTAAGTCCGCTGTTGAATCAGTTGGACGATAGGTTGATACTTTTGCCAAGCGACAATCTTTCGGTGCATGCGACACTTAGAATTCTTCAAGAGGCTAATAAGCGACCATTCAGGACTAAATCTTAAGATTCGTATATTCAATAGTTTTATTCAGACATTTGTTTTGCGGAAACGGTACCTGCCGCCACGATAAAATCGGGCGCCGCCGAAAGCGAGCCTCGTCAAGGGCGGGACACCGTTTCCTCGGGTTTTCTCAATTTTATATTTTTATGATATTATATAATAATAATTAATTTAAAAAAATATGAATTCAAAAAAGAACTTAGTTATAGGTGGAATAATTATTATTGTTTTGGTCGCTGGCGCGTTTTTATGGAAGGGCGGATTTTTAGGGCAAAGAGTTGGGACGGCGCTGAATATGGTAGGTATTAGTAATAAAATGACAGATGAAACTTATCTAAAAATAATGGCGGATGGTGCTAATATTATCATAAATAATACCGGACAAACACAAGAAACCGCGGCGGCGGCAACGGAGAAAATACTCAGTAAATATGGCATAAGCGATGTGGAATTTGGCACTTATGTCCAAGCGTTGTATGCAGACAAGGTTCGTTCTGCGGCGATGAGCGCAAGGTATCAGCAGATAATGATGGACTTGATTAAGGCCAAAGGGAAGTAACTTAATTTCCGATAAAATGAAATTAAAATACGTCATTTCAATATTAGCAGTCGTTATTGTGGTGATCGTGGTATTTTCTTTTCGATCACAAAATCCTTCTCAGTTAGTAATAGATAATAATACGGGAACAAATGGAGATAAAACCGTATCGGATACCACGATTGTCAAATCAACGAACCCTTATGTTGGAACTTATGAGTTCAAGGGGGAGTATCAGTATAATTTGAGTAAAAATTGCGTACCCCGACCAAGGGGAGACGGGACGTGGATTCCGGCAAGTGAAGCTGGTTGGATTCCGGCGACTCTTACTGTTCGTGTAACCTTTGAGGCGCCTCCAGTAAATCAATATCCTGTATTTTCAGATAATTTTGATGTCATTATCACTAAGCTCTGGGCTGACGACCCTGACTTTGGCACTGGAATTGACGGTGTCGCTCCAGAATCCGGTAATGGCAAGCCTGTAAAATTAGAACTTCCATGGATTCCAAGGTCGCCGGAAAATCC
>JBBTYU010000002.1:0-8153 GCA_038061675.1 Patescibacteria group bacterium
TTAAATGCCGCTTTGCGGCAATTTCGCTTTCAGCGAAATTATTTAACAGGGTAAGTGTGCCCTTATTTTTTCTTTTTAGCTGTTTTTTTCGGTTTAGCTTCTCTTTTATTTTCCGCTGATGTAATTTCTAAAACTTCCACTTTTGAAAGCTTATCAAAATGATCTTTCAAAATATTGCTAGCTTTATGCAGGGCAGAAGAAGGCGTAATGCTGCCATCCGTTTTAATCTCTATTCTTAATTTATTGTAATCAGTTCTATCGCCTACGCGCATATTTTCTACTGTAAAATTGACTTTAACGACCGGGGAAAATAAGGAATCCAAAGCAATGGTGCCAACAGGAAGTTTTTCGAACTTCCTTACTTCAACCGGCACATAACCAAGTCCTTTTTCAACTATTAATTCCATATCTAGTTCGGCTGATTTTGAAGATAAAGTAGCAATATGAATATCCGGAGTAATTATCTCAATTTGAGATCCGGCTTTAATGTCGCTGGCCAAAACCTCTTTCTCGCCTTTTATTTTCAATGTTAAAGTTTGAGCTTCGTCTACGAGAATTCTGCATCTTATTTTTTTAAGATTAAGACAAATTTCCACTATATCTTCTGCGATATGAGGAATAGTAGAAAATTCATGATCAACGCCCCTTATTTTAATTTGGGTAATAGCTGCTCCTGGCAAAGAGGAAAATAAAGTTCTTCTTAGAGCATTTCCTAAAGTTAAACCATATCCATTATAAAGACCTTGTATTTCAAAAACACCATCAGTAATAGTTTCCGAAATCTTTTTAATGCCCACAGACTCGCTTAAATAAGTAAATTCCATATTATTGTTTTGACTTACGACGTTAGTTAATTAATTATTGTTTAGAGTAAAAATCGACGACCATATTAATGTCAAAAGGAAATTCAATATCGGCCGGAAGAGAAATTATTTTTCCTTCCAGTTTTTCCGGATTTAAATTAAGCCAAAGAGGAGCAGCATATTTTATCAAGTTTACAGACAGATCTTTAAAAACTATATGATCTTTTGATTGCGGACGAATGCTTATTTTATCTTCTATTTTCACAGAAAGTGAAGGAATAGTCACCTTTTTACCGTTTACCATAATGTGCCCATGATTTATCAATTGTCGCGCTACGGAGCGGGACGGAGCCAGCCCAAGCCTAAAAACAACATTATCTAATCGTCTTTCTAAAAGCTGAACTATCACCTTGCCTGTAATTCCGGCTTTCTTAGAAGCTGTTTTAAAAATCTTACTGATTTGAGCCTCTCTTAATCCATAAGTAAATCTTATTTTTTGCTTTTCATTAAGCTGTTGTCCATATTCAGATTTAGCGCCCCGACGGCTAGCCCCATGAGCTCCCGGCTTAACCTGCCTTCTTTCAAGAGCGCATTTTGGAGAATTGCAACGATGGGCTTTTAAAAAAAGCTTAGTGCCTAATGATCGTTCTTTTTTTTCTCTAGTATCAAACATAATTAAATTTAAAATTATTTAAACTCTTCTAACTTTAACTGGTTTCGGACCATTGTGCGGGATCGGAGTAACATCGCGAATAGACAAAATATTAAATCCCTGATTAGCAAAAGAACGAATGGAAGAATCTCTGCCTCCGCCAATACCATTAACCATAACATGTAAATTGGCCGGACCTATCTTTTTTAACTTTTCAGCTAAGGCGGCAACTACTTTAGAAGCCGCGAATGGCGTAGCTTTCTTTGGTCCGGAAAAACCAAGAGCCCCGGCCGAAGACCAAGCTAATAAATTACCTTTTTCGTCTGTAACTGAAATCAAAGTATTGTTATATGAAACTTTTATGTAAGCGTTTCCAGTATCAACTTTTTTAGCAGCTGATTTAGCGCTGGTTTTTACAACCGCGCTTTCTACCTTGTCTTTTCCTTCCAACACCGCCTCCTTATTTTCGTTTTTTGCCACTTTAACTTTTCCCATATATTTTTATTCGTGTGGGCGCATTCGTAGTGCGCTTTTCGTGTGCTTTTATTTAAGATCCGTCTTTCTCTTGCCGCTGCCTGCAGTTTTTCTGACATTGCCACGGACAGTTCTAGAATTAGTTTTCGTTCTCTGCCCGCGCGTTGGAAGTCTGCGCGCATGCCTGGATCCTCTATAGGTCCCCAGATCCTTCAACATAAGGATATTCTGTTTGATGATCTGTTTTAATTCTCCTTCAATTTTATAATTTTTTTCAATATATTCTTTGATCTTGCTAATTTCATCGGGGGTTAGATCCTTTGCTCTTTTATTTAAATCAATTCTTGTTTTTTCTAAAACATCACGCGACAAAGTACGTCCTATGCCATATAGATATGTAAGAGAAATTTCTACTTTTTTATTGTCCGGAATATTTATACCTAGTAAGCGCATGGTTTTTGATTTATATTCTATCCTTGCCTTTGTTTATGTTTTTTGGTTTTACAGACAATACAAACGCGGCCCTTTCTTCTGACGACCTTGCAGCTATTGCAAATTTTTTTAACAGATGCTCTTACTTTCATAGTATTATTCGTAAATTCGTACTAATTCCTGCCTATCGGCAGGCAGGCGTTATTGGTTGATTACTTTAAAGCCTTCTTGTAATCCTTCCTCGAGTTTCATCATAAACGCTCACATCGAGCAAGACCTTATCGCCTGGCAATATTTTAATATAATTCATACGCATTTTACCAGAAAGATGCGCGAGAATTTTTTTATCTCCGCTGATTACTCTAAAATTAGTGCCCGGAAGAGATTCTTCAACAATACCCTCCAGCTTCTTTATCGAATCGTCGTTCATGATAAATGAATAAAAATATAGCACGGCGCTATATTTTAGTCAACCGCTATATTTATCTTATTTAAGTTATTTGGAACCCTTTTTACCCAAAATGGCCAGAAGGAAACAACGTTTTGATTTTCAATATCAATACCGGGAAGAGAGAATATCTTTTCTCTAAGTTCAATATCTGACATGCCGGCAATCTCGCTTTTTATTTTTTCAATGTCTATTTTATAGCTCAAAATAGCCTTAAAAGTCACTGGAAAACTTAGCCTCCCGGAAGCGACATCCATTCTAGCAATTCCATATTGCAGATCATAACTTTTAACAGCGTAATCTTCGCCCTTCTCGGCTTCCGCTTTTTTACTTAATATATCAATTAGATCAGACTCCTTAAAGGAAATAATGGCCAGTTGGGCGTCAGAAAAAATAGAAAAATTACCGTCCTTATCAACGTCTTCCTTAATGTCTTCTTTTAAAGTTGAGAAGCTTGAGGATCCTTCTACGATCTTAAAATCGCTGGAAATTTCAGAATAAAGCTCTGTCTTCAAACTGCTTTCTAATGTTTCTTTCATTTTTTTCTTGGCAGCGGCAATATCGGAAGCGGTCGGATAAGAAATTTCTCCAACAAATCCGCCGGTCATATTGCTTTTTGATTCCCCATAAAATGCCGCATATTTAGGGGTGCCCTTAAATCCTGGGATCTGAAAAAGTTTTACCTGACCAACATTGTATTCTTCACCGGCTTTTTCAGCAACAACATCGGCATCAATGCTTGATGGAAGTATTTTACCTTCTGATATTTTGGCTCCCGGCACAATAATTTGTTTGATTAATTTAAATATTTTTCCGTCAGGAGAAAGAAAGCGGGTGTCTTTCACTAATGTTTGGGCATCTGAACTATAGCTATTATAAATAGTCATTTTTCCGGAAGCTTTGTTAGAAACCTGTTTTTTTCCGGTTGCCGGAAACTTCATTTCCAAATTTTTAGACGAAGTAGATTTTTGATTGGGAATAGTAACGGTTTTGTAATCAGCTTTAGCGGATAATTGAGTAATTACTGAATCGGTATATGACCATTTCATCTTTTTTGAAACCAGTTCAAGATCAACTTTAGGAAGCATTGTAATGGCGCCAAAAACAACTAGTCCTAAAACAATAGTTCCTATAATTGTTTTGATCGGGATCTTTTTGATAAAAGATTCTTTTTCTTCGGATTCCTCAACTTCCCGTTCATTTTCTTCTCCTGCAACTTTTTGCTTTTCTTTTTTAGAAAAATGACTTTGTTTATTTTCAAATTCTTCGAGGCTTAAATTGTTGGATATTTTTTTAATAAATTCCTCTTCTTTTTTCCAGTCTCCGGCTGCTCCATTTTTTTTACCGGATATGATTTTTTCTTTTTTGGGAATTATATCTGAAAATTGCCTTTTATTTTTTACAAAAAAAGGATTCAAAGCTTCAATACCGGCAAGTTCGGCCAATTCAATTACGCGATTATCAACCGATTCTATTAATAATTTTTTATCTATGGCATCAGCCTCCCTTTTTAAAAGATGGAAGTTGCCCAAAGACTCCCCTAATTGTGAAAATCTGGGAATAATTAAAATGATCTCATCTGACTCAATTTCTATAATTTTTTCAACAATAAGCGCCGCTTCGTCGCTTTTATTTATGCTTATTTTTTTCATATTTAAATTAATTTCAAGACAACAGCCATCTTACTCGCCTATTGGCCAGATAATTTATCTTTTCGTTCTTAGGCATCAAAAATATTTCCAGCAGAACAGAAGATAGCGTTGATAAATTCTTTATTTTTTTAACAGACTTACTAAATTGTATCGTAAAACCCATTTTTTTCATAACTGTATCGGTGGATAACAATTCAATTTTAAAATTTTTACTAAACTTTGACTCAAACCGTTCAGAAATCAAACAAGAAGGAAAATTAAAGTATGGATTTATAAATATCTTTCCAATTTCCGGCGCCAAAGACTCGATCCCGTTGGCCAGGATCTGGCATTCTTCCATAAAAATATTTTCTAATTTTTTAATTAGATATGGAGAGCCTCCGTTTTTATTATAGACTTCTATTAAGGTTCCGGAGACGGCGTCATCAAGCTTAAAATTATCATTTAAATTTTGCAGCAAAGAATTGCCGCCCCAATTGAAATTATCTATATGATATAAATGGCCAACCGAGGCATGAAAAACAGCTGTCTGATTTGGAAATAAATTAACAAGAAATAACGGCTTATTTTCATTTATAGAATTAAGAAGCGCGTGGGACAGTGTCGTACCCGCCTCGCTTACAAAAATAATTTTGTTGGAAGGCGTTAATTCTCTAACCCCCCTGATAAAATCTCTGACGGCAAAAGTCTCGCTTAAATAAATTTCTACCGATTTTGCCTTAAACCCTAATGGATTTACTACTTTGTGTCCGTCAACTTTTACGCCCCTTATACGGACATCCGCCAAGAGAACGTCTATCTCTTCAATACCCATTTTTTTGGCGATTCTCGGTCTTTGTTTGTCAAAAAATCTCCAAATAGCTTGGGAAATTAGATTATCAAGATCGGCCTCATCTATCAATTCTTTAGGTTTTGGTCTTACTAATGAGACCGAGGAATATATAGCGAGAGCTAAATTTGAATCCAGATTTAAAATAATATTAAAATCCGCTTTTTTAGGAACCTTTTTAAGTATTTTTTTGACTTCTTTTAACAAATACGGGATTTCTAAACTGCTAAGCTCCTTGATCCAATTTTTGCATATCAATATATTTTTAGCAGAAAAATCCGCCTTAATAAGGGTAAATTGCAAATAATGATTTATGACCTCAATAACCAAAAAATTCGGGTTCTTAACCGTTAGACTGGAAATTACTCGCTTTAAAAAATTGAGGTCTAACACATTCAATTATACCACTATATCGTGAATGGAAGGAAATCCTTTGTATGGGCAAAAACTGATGATAATAAAAATAAAAAACCCGCGATCTTACTCACGGGTTTTATTTTGTTCTCTCTGCTAACTGGTAAATTAATCTCTTAAAAAACTTTCGGTTTTTTTAATAAGCTTCGGCTCGCTTTCAAATCCGCAACTTACACATATCTTTCGGGAAATATGGTGATCTGAAACCATAAACCCTCCCGCCGTGTAAATCGTTGCCTTATCCGATCTTGTAGACTTAAACGCCCGAAACTTGCCGCATTTATCGCATTTTCTTGGAAAATGAAAACAAAGAATTCCAACAATAACTATTACAAGCCAAGCTACCATTCCTATTAGAATCAAAAATAAAAACTGCTGAATATTTGGATTCATACATTCCCCCTTTTTATACTGTAAATATACTTATTTCAATATAAACCAATAACCAAGAAAGTCAATTTAATAAAACTATCAAAAAAATTCTAATCTATATTTAACATTCCAACATTCTCGAGAATGTTGGAATGTTGTGTATATTAACGTATTAATTGCCAACAATAAATTTTAATCTTCTCGTTCCCGCGCCTACCGATTCTTGCTTTTGTATTTTAAAACTTCCTATCTGCAAAGTATGTTCAACATGCGGACCGCCGCAAAATTCAATGCTGTACGATTTTTCATTGCTGCCGCCTTTTGGCCCGACAAAATAAACTTTTACAACGTTTGGATATTTTTCCTTGAAAAAGAACAGAGCACCGGTTTTTTTAGCTTCTTCTGCTGGCATTTCCTTAAAATAAACCGGCAGATCTTGGTTAATCACATCATTTATTTCATTTTCAACTTTTTTAACTTCTTCTTCGGTAAGCTTCCTGGTAAAAGAAAAATCAAATCTACCCCTTTCCGGATTGATATCCGAACCCATTTGTTTAATTTCTTCACCCAAGGTATTTCTTAAAGCTTTCTGAAGCAAATGCGTAGCCGTATGAAGCCTGATCACTTTTTCCATATCTTCTTTTGATCCGGCCTTCAATTCGCCTGTATCCAAAACCAACCCGTGTCCGCCGAATTTCTTTTCAGCTCCAGCCCTAGAAGTTGCTTGATGTTTTTTATATTCTTCGTCGAAACCAATCTCGTCAAAAATAATATCCTTTTCTTTGCAAAATTCTTGCATCAATTCTTTTGGAAAACCATATGTTTCATAAAGCGAAAAAGCGTCCTTTCCGGGAATAGAGCCGTGTTTTTTTAAACCGATCATTTTTTGAAGTTGGGCAATGAAAGAATCTGATTCCTTGGCCGCTGAAATTAAATTATTAAATGCCTTCAGTCCTTCGCCTATGGCCTTGCTGAATTTATCTCTTTCTTCGTAATAGACTTTTAGTATCTCTTCTTTATTTTTAACTTCCGGATAAATATCTCCAAAGATCTCGTTAACTTTTTCTAAAACTAAAGGAAATAGATCCGCGTGAATGTCATATTTAAAACTATATGCCATCACTCGTCTCAATAAACGGCGCAAAACGTATCCCGCTTCTTTATTAGATGGCCTAATTCCATCGGCTATTAAAAAAATAGAAGCCCGCAAATGATCCGCTAAAATTCTTAAAACCACAGAATCTAAATCATGGCTTACTTCCTTAATTTGTTTAATAATCGGAACGAATAAATCTGTATCATAAATATTATTCACACCCTGCATCATAATAACCAAGCGCTCAAAACCCATGCCGGTATCAATACCTGGAACTTCAAGTTTATTAAAATTACCCTCCTTATCTTTGAAGTATTCATTAAAAACAACATTCCAAATTTCAACTCCCTTTCCGGCCTTGGCATCTTCAGCGCTTTTAGCCACATAAATTTCAGTGGTTGGACCGCATGGGCCCTCATTACCGGTCGGACCCCACCAATTATCCGCTCTGCCGCTTCGCCTGATCTGATCTTTTGGCAAGCCGATCTCTTCATGCCAAATTTTGTAAGACTCCTTATCTTCCGGAGTTGTCGGATCTCCGGCAAAAACTGTCACGTAGATCTTATCTCTTTCAATCCCTAATTCCTCAATAACAAATTCATAAGCATAGTGGATCGCTTCTTTTTTTAAATATCCGCCAAAAGAAAAATTGCCAAGCATTTCAAAAAAAGTGAGGTGTGTATCATCGCCCACCTCCTCAACATCTGAAGTCCTAAAACATTTTTGGACCGAAGCGGTGTTTTTACTGCCAAAATCCCTCATGGCATCGGCTTTACCGACATAATACGGCTTGAACTGCTGCATTCCGGCAGTTGTGAACAGAACCGAGGGATCGTTCGGAATAAGCGAGCTGGAGGGTACTATTTTGTGCCCCCTCTTTTCAAAAAATTTTAGAAACTCTTGACGAAGTTCTTTTGAGTTCATAACCTTTTACTTCGTAAAAGAAACTCTAAATTCTAAGCTCTAAATCCTAAACAAATT
>JBBTYU010000003.1:0-11829 GCA_038061675.1 Patescibacteria group bacterium
ATAATTGGCAATCCCGTTCCGGTAGGCACGTTGCCTTTCATGCAGGTAATCGGAATTGGATTAAATAACCCGAGTGCGAATTGACCAACGTGTGGAATTGAAAAACTTGGCGTTAGACGGATTGAGCCGTGCGTTAAAATATAGAGTTTTGGAATGGGCTTGCCGACGCTAATTCTAATACCTTCATTACAGACTTCCGTGAAAGTAATTAGTCCGCCAAAAGGGAGCGATACTATTGCCTTGGTTGTTTTGACATTAGTGGTTATTACTATTAAAATAGCAAATACAAAAATGACTAAAAGTATGAGTTTGTGATGTTTTTTTAGGGCCGCCATAAGTTTATTATACTTTGAATTACGAAATTCACAAAAACGCCATTGCGAGCCCTGTAATCAGGGCGTGGCAATCTATATTATAGTTGAGATTGCTTCTCCGCCAGCTGGCGGATCGCAATGACAGATTTTAATCATTAAACATTTAGACATTAGATATTGATTAGAAATTTAAAATTTAAAATTAGAAATTGTCTTAGTATATTTATTCTATATATATCGTTTCATCGTCCCAATCCATTTTTCTTTCTCCGTAGCTGGATATTTTCACGAAATCAATCAGGTCGCCGGGCAATTCTCCTAAAAATCTCGAAGGAAGATCGTAAAAACTGATAAATAATTTTTTTCTGGCGCGGGTCATTGCCACATACATCAGCCTTCTTTCCTCCTCTATTTCATCTGCCTTGAAAAAAGATTGTTGGTGAGGGAGAAATCCTTCATTGCATCCGGTTAAAAAAACATTATCAAATTCCAATCCCTTTGCCGCATGAACCGTCATAAGCTTCACGGAGTCTTTTAATAATTTTGGCTTTCCATCTGACGCTGACATCAAGCTCACCTCTTCTAAAAATTTATGTGGGTCATCATATTTTGAAGCGAAATTAATAAGCTCTTTTACGTTCTCCATTCTTTCGGATGGATTTTTAAAATTCTTAACCAAATAACCTGTGTAGTCAGTACTCTTCATAAAATAACTGATTATTTGAACAAGCGTGAGTTCCTTGGTTAGTTCTGGTAAATTTTCAAAGATTTCCTTACTTTTTGTTTTGGTAAAGTTTTTATTGAGCCTATCAATGCTGGCTGCATCTTTTGGATTGTAGGCATATCTTAATCCTGCAATTAAGTCTTTAATTTCTTTTCTGGCATAGAATTTTAGACCGCCATAAATTTCATATGGAATTTTACTTTGAATGAGCGCTTGTTCAATAGCTCGAGACTGGGCGTTGGTTCTATAGAGTATGGCAATTTCACCTATTTTAACGGGTTCGTGTTTAATTTCGGGAGTGTCCAAAAATACATTGGTAGCTTTATTTTTTTGAGGAGGAGTGTTTTTTAATTGCTCAACAATTTTTTCGCAAATTCCCCAGGCTTCTTCTTCTGCGTTTTCATAAGCGGTAATCTTTATCAAGTCCCCTTCTGTGTTTTTTGTCCACAGTTCTTTTGGCTTTTGCTGTTTATTATTTTTAATAATGGCCGAAGAAGCAGATACAATAATTGACGTGGACCTATAATTTTGTTCAAGCTTAATTATTTTGGCTTTTGGCCATTCTTTTTCAAAGTTTAAAAAGTTGCGAAAATCCGATCCGCGGAATTTATAAATACTTTGAGCGTCATCGCCGATAGCAAAAATGTTTTGATGTTTTAGGGATAGCAGTTTTATCAATTGATATTGCGCTGTATTTATATCTTGGTATTCATCTACTAAAATATATTCGTATTGGTTTTGGTATTTTTCCAAAACTTCCGGCTGCTCATTGAATATTTGAACCACTTTTGTAATGAGGTCATCAAAATCAAAAGCGTTGCTTTTTTGCAAGACCGCTTCATATTCCCTGTAAGTTTCAATTATTTTTACTTCAAAGGAATTTTCCGGGTTTAAATTATCAACATCCGATATTTCGCTTTTGAAATTTGAAATTTTGCCCAGTATGCCGATAGGGTTATATCTTTCTTTCGGCAAATCTTTTTCTTTAAGTATTTTTTTGATCAAACTTAGGGAATCGTCATAATCAAAAATGGTAAAGTTTTGGGTTCGCTTAAAATAAGGAGCCTCATTTTTTAAAATTTTAACTCCAAAGGAATGAAAGGTTCCCACAAAAAGTTCATTAATTCGCTCATTCGCAGTTGATTCGTTATTCGTTGATAAAGCAACGCGTTTTTTCATTTCACTTGCCGCTTTATTTGTGAAAGTTATGGCGATTATTTTTTCCGGCGGGACGCCGGATTTTAATAAATGCAAAAGCCTGCTTACCAAAGTTTTAGTTTTGCCCGAACCGGCGCCGGCGGCGATCAAAAGGGGCCCCTTTCCGTGCCGTACGGCTTCAATTTGTTTGTCGTTTAAATGGTCCATTATTAAAATTTCTAATTGACCTAATTGCTCTAATTGACCTAAACAAATCCCAATTCTCAAACAACTAAATAAGAATATACCTTTTGAATTTATTGGTTTTTGGGGCTTGGGACATTATTTAGAAATTAGAAATTAGGTTAATTAGGTCAATTTATATTGTCATTATTTAGAAATTAGTAATTAGAAATTGTTTTAGTTTATCCATGTGTTATTATACCTGTTAATGGCGGACTTTTCGAATATTATAAAAGAAAAATGGAAAAAAATCCTGGTATGGATTAATTTGGCCGCTCATAAAATAGGTGGATTTATCAAAGAATACAAAATAGCGGCAGCGCCGGTTGGCTTAATTATATTTATGGCATTTTTAAATTTAGGCTTATTGGCTTATTTGGAAAAACCATGGGGAATTTTTAGTTCATCGGATTTTTCCGAGGGTTTTGGCCCGCTTCGCCAAAATTTCAGCGGGGCGAGCGGGATTAATGAAGATGTTGAAATTTCAAATTATTTTGAAGGGGCGGTTGCCAATCAATCCCCGATAGACAGTTTTAGCTTATCTGATTCTAGCGGACAAATTAATTTTATTTTGGTTGATGGCGCTTATTTATTAAATAAAAGCAATCCATTAAGCGATTCCTTGCCAAATCGCGACGGACTTCTTACTTACAAAGTTCAGAAGGGAGACAATCTTGCAAAAATAGCCGCTAATTTTGGAATTTCTTTGAATACAATTTTGTGGGCAAATACTAAATTGAATTCAAACTTATTAAAGATCGGGCAAGAGATAGTGATCTTGCCGGTTTCTGGAGTTTTGTATGATGTCCAGCCCGGCGATACATTGGATTCTATTGCTGAAAAATATTCAGTTGATGTCAACAAGATTATTTCTTACAACATCGGACTTTCTCCTTCAAAATTGGAAAACAGGAATACAATAATCATTCCGTATGCTAAGCCATTAAAAACTACATATTATACCAGTTTGGCTTTGCCGGAATATCCCGGATATTTTGCCGTTCCGACAACTGGTTGGAATTGGGGAAAATTGCATAATTATAACGCGGTGGATATCGCCAATGCCTGCGGAACTCCGGTTTATGCTTCTGCCGAAGGCTTAGTTTCGGAAGTTTATTCTTCCGGTTGGAATAGCGGATACGGAATATATACTGTTATTGAACATCCCAATAATACTAAAACTCTTTATTCTCATATGCAAAAAATAATTGTTTCTATCGGGGATTATGTTTCACAGGGAGATGTAATTGGTTATATTGGCAATACTGGAAAAAGTGATGGGGCGACCGGATGTCATTTGCATCTTGAGGTAATTGGAGCAAAAAACCCTTTTGCCAAATAATTTCTAAACGCGTTGCCAGGATAAGTTGAAAATTTCAAGGCTTGCCGACAAGCCCCCGCACCTATACATAGGTGAGGGGGCAAGCCAGTGGATGATTCCACGGCTTGGAGGCATAACGCAGAAATTTTCAATTCTTAGACGGCAACCCAGAGGGATACAGCCAATTTTATTTATAACTGCGTTAGTCGTCGGAAAGGTGGATAAACCACGATTTCCTCCTCCCGCCTGGTTCTAAATAAAATTGGCCAGTATCGCGTTTGGAAGTATTTTGTAAAAGGGTTTTAAATCCATTTGCTAAATAGTTTTCGAGATAGTTTTTATATATAGTGTTTCGCCGATCATTTTCTCGGAAACAGCGTAATTTTTCCCTGCGAAAAATTCGCTTCGCTCTCGGCGTTTTATTCCCTGAAGCAGAGAAACCGGGCTAAAACGCCTCCGAGATGTTCCTCTAAAACAATTGGCGAAACACTCATCCATATTAATCTTATTTGTTCTATGTACTAAGTTGCCGTGGAGAAGCTCCGGAGCTCCGACGGGCTTGGTTCTGCCGTCGGAGCGAGGCACAGGAGCCGTCCCGCGCTGGACGGGACGGACTCCGATTCTCGTAGGCAATTTAGTATGTAGAACATCATATTTGCTTTTGCTCAGTTGGCTGGTATTTTTAAAAAAAATACCCCCTCACTCTAACTAGAGTGAGGGGGTTGGCCATTTGTTCGTCAGTTGACGAACATAGGCGGGGTACTTATTCGTGAGAGGTTTCCCTAAGAACTTCCCTGATAACTTCACCGATCGGGAAGCCTGTGATCTCCGGCGCCTTTTTTCCGATCGCAGAGATCGGATCCTCGAAGACAATTTCCAGAATTTGCGCCTGCATTTTCTGGACTTCGCCTTCTACTTTGAGCTGTTCGATTAAAACCTGAACAGCCAGTTCGCCGTTACCCACGATCTCTATTGGCCCAGGCAGCTCTTTCCGGTCTTTCTTTCCCAGCATCTCCCAGCCGCGGACATAGTCATCCGCCGCTTTTTTGAGGGAATAAGCCAGGGGCTTGGTCTTTTCCGGACTGTCCGAGAGGTAGAATACCAAGAGCGCTTCAGGGGCGCCCTGAATGTATTCTTTTTGGAGTTCTGCGCCCCACCGTCTCTTGAGGTCATTGCGCACGATCTGCCGGTAAGCTTTCACGAACGCTTCGCCATCCTCCTTGACCTTTCTGTCCAGCTCGGCTTTTTTAGTGGCATCCACGGAGCCCTGTTTGTTATTCCAGGTTCTCTCGCGGTTGGACCTCATAGCCATGATCGCTAACTGCATCAGGTCGGAAAACTTGGCCATCCTCGCATTCTTTTCCTGATTGATCCTTGCTTCCTCGAGCTGTTCCATCCTAGCTCTCAGCTCGTTCGTTTTGTCTGCCTTGTTATAGTGGCTCATAGAGCCTCCTTTTAGTCTGCGATTTTACTGCTTATTGGCTTTTTAAGGTGCTTCTTTATCACCGTCTTGTTTTTATATGATAGCACGATACTAAAAATCTGTCAAATATCAAAAATTATATATAAATAGTGAATTTGACCACGTCCAAGTTTTCTATTAAACTAAAAGCATTATGAATGATCAAGAAATATTAAAACTTAAAATAGAATTAGAAGCTCGCAAAAAAGATTTAGAGGAAAAAATTAAAAAATTATTAGTTCCCGTGGATTTCGGAGACGATGTTCAGGGGAATGATGATATGCCCGAGGAATCTGATGAAGCGGAAGAATATGGGAATAATCTTTCCGTTGCCGATGCTTTGAAAAAAGAATTAGCGGATGTGAATGGCGGTCTGGATAAGATTGCGAAAGGAGTTTATGGCGACGGATGTGGTGATTCTTGCGACCATTGCGATCACTGCGGATAATTAGTTATTAACAGAACTCAATCCCCTCACTCAATAGTAGAGTGAGGGGATTTTGTTATACTAAACCCCCACACCTATTTAGGATATTTTTTATGAGTTATAATATATAGCGAAGTTTTAAATATTTGGTTTGAATTATAAATAATTTTAGAATAGTCAAAATACTGATCCTAATTAGGTGAGGGGGTAAATAACGTTATTGTTAATAATTAATTAAACCAAATTCTGGAGTCATTGCGAGGAGCGAAGCGACGAAGCAATCTATATATTTCTAGATTGCCACGGGCAAAACCCTCGCAACGACATAAATTAGTAATTATAAATTTATGCAAAATTTTTCCAAGGTTTTTTCAGCCGCGGTTGAAGGAGTGCAGTCAAATTTAATAGAAGTTGAAACAGATATCAATGTCGGACTTCACAGTTTTAATATTGTGGGGCTGGCGGATAAATCACTTTCCGAAGCCAAAGAGCGCGTGAGCTCGGCTTTAAAAAATAGCGGAGTAAAACCGCCGTCCAAAGAGAACAGAAAAATTGTTGTAAATCTGGCGCCGGCCGATGTTAAAAAGACCGGATCGCAATATGATCTGGCGATAGCTATTGGATATTTACTGGCAACCAAGCAAATAAAAGATTTTGATGCTAAAAATAAAATCTTTGCCGGCGAATTGGCGCTTGATGGCGGATTGCGCGGAGTGAGCGGAGTTTTGAATATCAGCCGGATGGCTAAAGACAAAGGATTTGAAGAAGTGTTTGTTCCTGCCGTTAATGCCGCTGAGGCGGCCATAGTTGGCGATATGAGGGTATTTGGTTTTAATAATTTAAATGACCTAATTTTACATTTGGAGGGTAGAAAAATTATTGAATCACAGCCGAAAACTGAAATAAAGCCAAGTATTTCTTCGGATCATCAAATGATAGATTTATCCGATATCAAAGGACAGGAAAATGCCAAACGGGCTCTTATGATCACCGCGGCTGGCGGGCACAATTTGCTTATGCAGGGCAGTCCCGGTACCGGAAAAACAATGTTGGCTCAAGCCTTGGTTTCCATTCTTCCTCCGCCCACACTAAAAGAGATTATTGAAATTACTCAAATATATAGCGCGGCTGGTTTATTAAATGGAAATTCTTTTATCAGTTGGCGTCCATTTCGCACCCCGCATCAAACCGCTTCTCCGCCGGCCATTATTGGTGGCGGGCAAAATCCTCGCCCGGGAGAAATAAGCTTGGCGCATAGAGGTGTTTTATTTTTGGACGAACTTCCGGAATTCCGCCGAGATATATTGGAAGCATTAAGACAGCCTATTGAAAGTGGCAAGGTTTTTATTTCCAGGGCAAAAAATAATTTAGTTTTCCCGGCGAAATTTATTTTGGTGGCGGCTATGAATCCGTGCCCGTGCGGTTATTATGGCGATGCCGAAAAAGAATGCCGTTGCAGCGCTTTTGAAGTTTTCAGATATCAGAAAAAGATATCTGGTCCATTGCTGGACAGAATTGACTTACAGATAGATGTGCCGCGAGTGAAGCTGGAAGAATTAACAAATAAAAATAGAGATACTAAGTCAGCCGAAGAAATGAGGAAGAAAATTATTGAAGCCCGCGAAATCCAAAGAGAAAGATTAAAGGAATTTAAAATTTTGACTAATTCCGAAATGAATTCTAAGATGTGCGATGAAATGATCAAGCTAGATAAAGAGGCGGATAATTTTTTGAAAGATATTTTTGAAAAATCTTTAATTTCCGCCCGCGGATATTATAGGGTTTTAAAAACCGCCCGCACCATCGCCGACCTGGAAAATTCTAAAGACCTGAATGTTTCACATTTGGCGGAGGCGTTTCAGTATAGATTGAAAGAAAAAGAGTAGAAATAGTGAATTTATAGGCAATCATTATAGAATTATATATTCATAATTAGCTATCCCCAAACCGATTATTGACTTCTGCCAGCAAAAAAAGTATATTAAATACATACACGCCCCAGCTAGCCGAAAGGTCCGCTGGGGTTTTGCGTTATTTGGCTCTCTGAATAGAGCCCATTTTGTGGTTACTTTATTAAAAAATTAGTTTTTCAAAAAATGATAACCTGGCTTTTCTCGGAACATCTGCCAATCTCAAAAGTGAATTGGAAATATAACCCTTAAAATATAAAAGCTCTATTTTTTTACCAAATACGGTTTTTGTTGGCTCTAAAGCGCTAACGTAATCCATATCGTTAGCAACAAGAATCGCGGTATCAAACGCATTCTGAGCAGCAAGAGTAATCATATTTGCCGTAAGTTGCGTATCAAGATTTTTTTCTTTGAGTTCCCCTCCCGCTCCCTGTAAATTTCCAAACCTTACCTCTACACCGGGTAATTTTTGTATTTCGGCATAGTATTTTGTCTGAATTGAATATTTTTCCTTACCTTCTGAAGTATTTAGCATTTGAGACGGTGGGGGCGTGCAATAAAAATGAGTGGACACAAGATTCCTGTTGCCCGCCAATTTTTTAGCAAGCTTGAGGGGATCATAGGCGCAGACCCATTGTTTATTAACCTTTCTTAATGCGCTTAAATATTTATAAACATTGGAATTGTCTATAAAAACCGAGACTCGTATTGGATTCATTAATATATTTAACCATAATAATGCATAAAAAAACAAATAGCGGCTTTCGCCGCTACTCGTTAACTTGTCATAACCGAAGCTATGGCAAGGATTTAATGTTTTTATGATACACCCAGTAGCGGCTAACCGTCAATAGGAAGTGTTAATAAGTCAATTTACCCCGCCTTACTACTCACTACATTTCTACAGTGTCAGATTTGGTTTATTGACTGATTTTTTTATAAAATTATCCCCCTCCAAGATATTACTCCGTGTATTGGGGGTTTGAGTATATTTAAGGTGTTTTACTGGTTTTTTCTTTTTCAGTTTTTTCCTTTAAAACTTGTTCGTATATAAAATATATTTTTGGTGATATTTTTCTTAATTCTATAGAATTACCCTTACAAATTCCGAAAATTCTAATCAAAATTAAAATAATTAAACCTAGAAGTATATATACTATTGTCATATTCTTTTATTTGTTTAATAATCTTTTTTATTTTTTTCTTCATAGTTTCATACTAATTCCTAGTCGCTAGTGGCTAACTACTATTATTCATCAGCCCCTATTGTTTCCGGAGCCACGGCCACTCCGCCCTCCTGGACCTCTTCCGGTTTAGCTTGGGATCTTATATCTATTTTCCAGCCGGTGAGCTTGGCGGCCAAACGGACGTTTTGTCCGTTTTTTCCGATAGCCAGACTTAATTGATCTTCGGGAATAAAGGCTTTAGCTTCGCGTCTGTCTGAAATTTCAACTGAAGTGACTTTAGCCGGAGAAAGCGCATTGCTGATGAATTTTTTCGCGTCATCAGCCCATTCAATAATATCTATTTTTTCCTGCCCGAGCTCATTGCTCACGGCCATTACCCTAGTGCCTCTCTGTCCGACGCAGGATCCGACCGGATCAATGCCTTCGGTCTTGGAAGACACAGCGATTTTAGTTCGGCTCCCTGGTTCTCTGGCGATAGATTTTATTTCCACGGTTCCGTCATTAATTTCAGGAACTTCAATTTGAAATAATTTATGGACAAATTTTGGATGAGCCCTGGAAAGTATGATTCCCGGAATTTTTGATTCTTCCTGAACGGCTACAACATAAAATCTCATCCTGTCCCCAGAATTATAATGTTCGCCGGGAATCGCTTCATTTGGAAACATAATTCCAGTAGCCCTGCCTAAATCTATAAAAACATTTCCTCGGTCAAATCTCTGGATTACCCCGCTGATAATTTCATCAACTTTGCTTTGAAATTCTTTAATCACCGAGCCTCTTTCGGCTTCTCTTAATTTTTGAAGCACAACTTGTTTGGCGGTTTGCGCGGCAATTCTGCCGAAATCATCGTGTGATTCAAGCGGAAATTCCATTTCATCCTCAAGCTTAACTTTAGAATTTATTTTTTTGGCTTCCTTAATAAAGATATGCCTGTCTTCGTTGTAGCGAGGAAGAACGTCTTCAACGTTTTCTTCTGATGTTCTTGATATTGTTTCACTGATAGCGGGAGCAGGAGCAACTGTTCCATCGGCGAGCAAAGGAGCTTCTTCTTCCTCTCGCACAGTTGTTTTATCAACTACCGTTTTTACCTGCCAAAATTTTAAGTCCCCGCTTTTGAAATCAAGCTTGGCTTTTATTATTTCCGTTCTTTTGCCGTATTCTTTTTTATAAGCGGCGGCAATGGAGCTTTCAATGGCTTCCATAATTTGCGCCGGATCAAGGCTTTTTTCCTGGGCTATTTGTTCCACTGCTTTTTTAATTTCTTTTAGATTGAACATAATTTACTATGATACTAATATACTAATTGTACTAATGATACGAATAATACTAATTCCTGTATTCGTATAATTGGTATCATTTGCATGCATTCGTATATTGGTATCGCATTGTTATTTTTTGCGACTTTGTTAATTTTATTCGTATGTGCGCATTTGTAGCGCGCTATTCGTATACTATTTTTAAAAAAGCCCCGCATCGCGGAGCCTTTTTCAATCATTAACGTTATTATACGAACAGACTTATTAATTGTCAAATTCTATTTCCCCATTTTAATCATCAAATCAAGAATCCATCTGCCCAGTTGCCGTGGAGAAGCTCCGGAGCTCCGACGGGCTAGGCTCTGCCGTCGGAGCGAGGAATGCAGGAGTCGTTTGTCGCAGGAACAAATGAACTCCGGTTCTCGTAGGCAATTGGGTAGATGGAACACTACTCCACCTCAACCTTAGCCTCAAAAGACTTGGAAATGTCCGAATTGGTGCAAGTCAAAATATAATTAGTGGTTTGATCGGGAGAAACACGCATAGTTCCATAAGTTTTAATTTGTCCGTTTGTTTTGATTGGGCTCAAATTACATTCATCGGTATAATCGCATTTCCAAGAAAGTTCGGATTCGGTAATAAATGATGACAATTTATTTATGGAAGGCGGCAAAGCGGTAAACTTGCATATTGGAGATTCCACAATTTTTAGAGCAATCGTTTTCGCGGTTATTCCCAGCTCGTTTTCACAGGTGAGGGTATAGACAGGACTGCTCTTGCTGGATTTTAAGAAATTTTGAATTCCTTGCGGCGGCTTAGCTCCATTCCAGGATCCGGTAGCAAGACAGGTGTTGGCATTGGCAACATCCCAAGTTAGATAGTAATTAGCAGGGGTTCCCAGCGTTTGTTCGGCGTCATCTTTATTGTCGATCCTGAAATCCATAGTAGGAGCGGAATTAATAGCCGGCGGACCATCGACGGTAACCGTGATATAGGCTATATTGGAAAACTTGCCGTCATTTTGCACTAATTTAAAAACTCCATATTGATAAGTTCCCGGCTCATCATTGAATGTGAATTTGCCCAAAGATGCGTTGCAGTCTTGCGCAGATTTAGGACTTTCTACTCCTCCGTCAAATTGAAGGTCTTTTGTCAGTTTGGTGTTATAAAGACAGCCTCCGCCATTTGAAAGCAGAGCTCCCCATTCTCCATTTTGGTCTCGGCTCGCTTTTCCATCACCGCTAATATCCTTGTCGGCTCTTATAAAAAGCTCCACCTCTTTTCCTTTAATAATTCTTACGTCGGTAGAGAAAACTATTTTATCCGTGCTCACTGCAACTTCGGCAATTGGCATTGGTCCTCCATTGCCCTCCCCGTTTTCACTGCCATCGCCATTTCTATTTCCACCAAGCAATTGATCTAATAATCCGCCTTGTCCGCCGGTTACAGTAATCTCTACCGAATCAGATCCTGCGCCCGGGCAATAAAGATTGTAAGTATATTTTCCATTTTTCTTTAGAGTCATATTTTCTGTCCCGGCTTTTGTTTTGACGGAGAGCCACGATCCGGTAGCCAGACAATATTTATCAAGATTCCAAGACAGAGTAAACTCGGCAGGAGCTTTTACGGTGATTGGTCCGTCTACTCCATTTACTTTCAGATCTAAAATTCCCAGTTTAGCCAATCTTTCAGCTTCTTCCGCTAAGCCATATTGTGTTTTTAAATCTGTCGGATTTTCCCATTTCTCCGATTTTGCCAGCCCCTCAAATCCAGGAGTAATGATTTTTATTTGAACTGTTTTTTCCGAATCAGGGATTACTCCAGGCTGGGCGCTTTTGGCCGTTA
>JBBTYU010000004.1:0-2872 GCA_038061675.1 Patescibacteria group bacterium
CTCTTGGAGGAAATTGAACTCAAGCTCGGCCAAAGGATCAGTCTTAGCGCTCTTGCCAAAACTAATTTAGGCATAGCCAAAGATCATCACGGCTTGGAGGCCATCAAAATGTATAGAGAAGGCCGGTTCGAGGAATTAAAAAATTATTGCTTGAATGATGTCCGGCTCACGCGCGATCTTTACGAATTAGCAAAGAAACAAGGACACCTGCTCGTGCCAGACAGAAACACCGGTGAACTTATAAAATCCCAATTTAACTGGCAAGAAGCGGCATTGCCGGCAACCCTTTTTTAAAATAAATCCGCCCCGCATTGCGAGGCGGATCGCAATGACAGAAACGATTATTTTTTCAACAATTCCTTAAATATTCTTGCCGGAATATCAATTTTGTTCTTTATTCCCCTTTCTTTAAGGCGTTCCTTACCCCTTTGCTGTTTTTTCCAAAGCTTCATTTTTCTCGTTCTATCACCTCCGTTTTTTCCAAAATTACCAAGCTCTTTTTTCATTGCCGGAATAGTTTCTCTGGCTACAATCTTGCTTCCGATAGTAGCTTGTATGGCTTGAGTAAATTGCTGGGCGGGTAAAAGCTCTTTTAATCTCTCAACGGTTTTTCTGGCCTCCCTGTCCATATCATCTTTATAAACAATACGGGTGAGTCCGCCGATATTGTGTTCGGCAACCAAAATTTCCAGTTTTACCACTTGAGCTTTTTTGTAATCAGAAATTTCATAGCTTAACGAAGCGTATCCCGCCGAAACAGATTTTAATTGGTCGTCAAAATCTCTGATGAGTTCGGCCACCGGCAAGGTTCCGTTTAAAATTATAGAACTTCCAAATGAATGAGTATTGATATCCCTCAATTTAAAAACTTGCTGCAATCCCAGAACCGCGCCTAAATAATTTGACGGAGTTATTATTTCAATCTTTGCTATAGGTTCCAGCACTTCTAAATAATCTTCCGGAAAATCTTTCGGCGTATCCACAGTGATCCATTTCTCATTTCTTGTTTTCACTTTATAAGAAACTGACGGAAAACTGTTCACTGTCCGCAAGTTAAATTCGCGTTCCAATCTTTCAGCTGTAATCTCAAAATGAAGTCTTCCTAAAAAACCGCCCTTAAATCCCCTTCCTAAAAATTCATTAAAATCAGCGTCAAATTTAAGCGCGGAATCGTTTAGTTTTAATTTACCCAAGGCAGTTTTTAAATTTTCGTAATCGCCGGCCTCTTCCGGATAAAAAGACACGAAAACAACCGGTTGAGGATCCTTATAGCCGGAAAGCGCCAGCGATCTCACGTCTTCTTCCGTCAGCCGCTGATCGCTGCTGATTATGGTGTCGCCTATTTTTAAAATTTCCGGATCTTTAAGTCCTGTGGCAATATAGCCAATTTGTCCGGCTTCTATAATTTCGTCATTTTTTAATTCCGGCGAAAAATGCCCGAGCTCCTTTACTTTGAATTTATTTTGAGCGGTGACCAAGAAAGCCTCGTCCTCTCTTTTTAAGGATCCGTTAAAGACTCTGACGTTGGCCACGATGCCTTTGTGCTCGTGATAAAAAGAATCAAATATTAAGGCTTGAAAAATATCTTTCATTCCGTCAATCTTTAAATTTTTCGGGGGCGGTATCTTTTCTATTACAGCTTTTAAAAGATCTTCCACGCCTTGTCCGGTTTTTCCGGAAACTTTTAAAATTTCATCCGGATTTTCACCCGTTAATTCGCTAATACCCTGGGCTATTTCTTCTATTCCCAATGGATTTAAGTCTATTTTGTTTATCGCTCCAATTATTTTTAAACCCGCCTTCTTGGCGTGGTTATAATTGGCTAGTGTTTGGGCCTGAATTCCTTGAGATGCATCAACTAATAAAATAGCGCCATCCACAGCGGCTAAAGCGCGGGAAACTTCGTAGGAAAAATCGCTGTGTCCGGGAGTATCTATCAAATTCAGAATATATTCCTGATTATTTGTCATTCCGGACTTGACCCGGAATCCAGCATCTTTCTGGATTCCCGCCTCCGCGAGAATGACAGGAGTATTTATCGTTAATTGTTTATCGTTGTTGGTTGTTGGTCGGTAAATCATCCTGACTGGTGTCATCTTGATGGTAATGCCGCGTTCTCTTTCAAGATCCATTTGATCCAAATATTGAGCCTTCATTTTCCTCTTTTCAATCGTGCCGGTAAATTCTAAAAGTCTGTCGGCCAATGTGGATTTGCCATGGTCAATATGAGCGATGATGCAAAAATTTCTGATATTTTTTAACATTTATATATAGATATTAACTTAAAACAGACAAAAAATGAAGTTTTTTTCTGTCATCCCGCACTTGATGCGGGATCCAGTCTTTTTCTCTGGATCCCCGGGTCTCTCCGCCAGCTGGCGGATCGCCCGAGGATGACAGAATAAGCAAAACATTGAACGACAAAATAATAAATAAAAAACCCGGACCACTTTTAATAAGCGATCCGGGTCTTTGCCTGTCTTAATTCAGAGAGGCGGCTGATTTGGAAAATCGCTGAATATTCAGCGGTTTTCCGAAAATAACTATCTCATCCTCCGGCTGGATAGTTGTGGATTTGTCGGGTGTAATTTCCCAGGAAAACAAGAATGCGCGGTCGTTTGTATTATCTAATTCTAAAATACTGATTTTGAATTTTTCTTCAACCTCGCCTATCGTTTTACCGACAATTTTACTTCCGACGCTTACCGGTATCTTTATTTTTACCTCTTTCATTGGCTATCCTCCTCTCTAAACTTGCTAGATGAACTTTATATAAAATACACTAATTTAAGCTATTCGTCAAACCACGATTTCCTCCTCGCGCCTAGTTCTAAATAAAATTAACTAGTATCGCGTTGGAAATTATTATTGA
>JBBTYU010000005.1:0-8035 GCA_038061675.1 Patescibacteria group bacterium
TCTTTTGCTGTTCTTGCTCTTTCTTTTATCTCCGTGATTTTATGAGTATTTTTAAAACGATTACTAATAATCTCCCCAACTCCGGGAACTACGCATTCATGAATTTCCACTAAAATATGGCAATTATTAAGTTTTGGAATTATAGCATTATCCAATAGATCAGACTCCGCGCCTTCTATATCCATAATTATCAGACATTTCTTACCGTCCGGAATACTATCTGATAATGATTTTGAATCACAGAACCCATATGTAAAAACTCTGTCCACAACCCCGTTAATATCCGCCATTTCTTTTATTAAATTCTGTCCGCTAATTTCTGTCTCAAAAGCAATGATTTCGGTATTGGAATTTCTCAAAGCCATGCCGATAGCGTAGTATCCCTCCGCCGCCCCGACATCAATGATCACATCAAAAGATTTTTTGCATATTTCCTCTATTACCGGGCGCAATTCCAATTCATAGGTTCCTAAAATTTTAGGAAGTAATCTGCTGCCGGTACTGCTATTAACATATTTCATTCCCAAAAAAGGACCCGAGGCGACAACATTGCCGGTTTTTTTCTGAATAAATCCAACGACATATTTTTGAGCAATAAAATTTTCCAGCTTCCTATTCAGAACACGAAATGCCTTGGTTATTCTAAAAATATTTTTAATAAAATCCCTTATTTTCTCCAATAAAACAAATTTTTTATTTTTATACGTATAAGTATACTCATCTCCTAATTCACTGCCAAAAAACATTTTGAAATTAGCCACATTAGCCTTTTGCTCGGTAGAATAATTTACCGAACCCAAACCGACAAATTTATAGCCTTTTTCTTTGCCATATTTGCAAGCCTCAAAGATCAGCCGGCGCGTCGCGGAGCCTATCAACTTATAAAGATCTTTATCGCCTTCCCCCATTCTCTTGGAAAATATCGCCCTTACCTGAAGATAGGGAAAAACATCATAACAGGGAACCGAGGCGATAAGTTCATCTTTATAATAGGCGTTAAAATTTATGACCCCGTCAAAACTTTCTTTTCCCCAAGGCTTCCTGCCCTGGGCGCGCTCAAAATTTTTATATAATTTATAGGTTGTTTTACGGTCCTGGTCGGCTATTCTAAATTCCAATCCCGAAATTTTATAAGTACTCAAAACTTCTTGTTTAGTCCTTCTGGCAAATTTTTCCAAAATTTCTTCAATGGCGCCATTTAAAGCAATGTTGGCAAGCTTTTTATGTTTTAAACTATAACCCTCTTTTTCCAATCCCAAATCACCATAAGAAATTACGGTAATATAATCATATTTATTTTTATCTAATAATTCCTTGAGGTTTTCTTTTTGATATAACACCCTCAAAGAACGGAATATTAGCTTATTTTTTTCTTGATTCATTTTTGAGCTATATAGATAGGAAACTTATCTAAAAACGCCAAAACTAGATCTGGCGCCTTTAAAATTTTAGCGCTATTGCCAACCGCTTCAACATTTTTAAAGCCAAGCAAGCGAAGCCGCGCTTTTTCATTCCATAAATTATTATAATATTGGGTCAATTTGCCGAAATTATATTCCTCGCTTCTCCAATGAGGGCCAATTCTCAATTTTCCCAAATTATTAAAAATTATTTTCCAGCTTGTTTTTGTCCTGGGAATGGCCAGCGCGTTATGGCTGGAATATATTAAAAATCCGCCTATTTTTAAAACTCTTTTCATCTCGTTCATCGCTCTATCCCGTTCTTCCAAAAATGCTAAATTATCTATTCCATTGAAAGAGAAAAATACAGTATCAAAGACATTATCTTTAAAATCCAATTTTCTGGCATCCATCGCTCTGAAATCAATATCCGGATAAAGATCTTTTGCTTTTTTTATTAGAGGCTCTGATATGTCAACGCCGACAACACTACATCCATTTTCCGAAATATAAGAAGTGGTCCTTCCGGCGCCGCATCCTATATCTAAAACACGCGAGCCGACCGGCATAAATTTTTTAATCACATATTCTTCGCCCGCCCGCAAATATCTTTTTGAATATTCTTTTACGGAAAGTTCCGAAGAAAAAGAATTAATATTCTCCCGCTCAATATTCGCTTCTTTGTTTATTAGCTTCATTTGTTCGTGAATAAAGAATTACGAATTAAGAATTATGGGCACGCGAACTTTTAATCAATCCGTTAATTATTTTATGAACTGTCACTGATTGTTCTGCATTTTTTTTAAATTCATCTTCGGTAATATAACCAACGTCCTTAGCAATTAATAACTGATTCTGTAATTCTGTAACAGAACCCTGTGATATCGAGTAAAATCGCGACTTTTCTTTGTACGACTGCCTGCTAAATCCCTCTGCTATGTTTGACGTAATTGATACCGCGCATCGCCTCATCTGGCTTATTAAACCAAATGTTTCTTCTCTGGGGAATTCCTTTGTTATTTTATATATATTCAAAACTAGTCTATGCCCTTCTTTCCAAGCATTTAAGTCCATAAAACTTCTGATTTTTATTGATTCATTATTCATACTTCATTATTCATGCCTTACTTCAAAAACCAAATTGTCTTCAATATCAGCCACGAGTTTCAAGAAAGGGTAAGTTCTCAACTTCACTGCCCAATCTGGATATTCGTCAGTGCTAGCGTACAGCAAAATATAATTAACAGCGTACTGTTCCAGCGCCTTTTCAAATCCCATTTTTTGATACAGATCCACTTTTTCCAAAACCCTGTCAATATATTCTTCAGGCACCAAAACACTGGCGGGTATGTCTTTTTTGATCTTCAAAAAACTTAAAATTTTATTCCTTACCACTTCATTTTGGTATCTTTCTATAAATTTGCTATCCCAAATATTCATGCTACTATTTTCAATGTATTTTTTATCAATTGCTTCGGTGAAAAAATTCTGTATGACCCATTTATTTTCCAACTCGTCATCAGAAGCCAGAAAAAGACCGTTACTGCAATGAAAATAAAGATTGTTATAAGTATAAGTTGGAATAAGCCAGTCGCAGTCATTGCCAAATGAATAAACCACGGAATCTTTGGGTGAATTTTTATCAAACCAATCAACTAATCCTGAAAGTTTCTGCAGATCCCTCAATTCAGCGATATCTCCCGGCTTCATAAGCCAAAAAGCTTTGTATCCAATTAGATTTTGCTTGCCGGTATGGTTAAAGACAAAAACTAAAAGAATCGCCATCAAAATAACCGCTAAATAATTTCTCGCGCTCAATAAATTTTCTTTATAATTTTTCCAAACCATTGAAATACAGAAAGCAAAGATTATAAACAAAAACAATACTATCGTTGTGTAATAATGCGGGGAAAAAGACAAAATCTTTCCGGTGATGACATTCTGCCAATTCAATGCCACTCCCGCCAATGCCAGACTGTAAACAAATATTTTTTGCTTAAAATCGGCGCCCCTGCTCACAAAATAAATGATCGCTAAACCAGACATTATCAGCGCGACATTAAGAAAAGCTGATGGATAATGATTTAATATGAAACCGAAACGCAAAAAAGTATCCAAGTAATTCGGGTCTGCAATTACCCGTTTCAAATTTAGAACATAAGGAATAGCCGCTAACGCAACGGGCACGGCAAAGAATAATAAGCCTTTAAGATAAAAAACAACTCTTCTTTCCTTCAAAATTAAAAAGAGCAATGCCAGCCCATAAACGGCCAAAATAGATGTCCAAACAAAAGGGTAAATGTAAAAAACTGTTCCAAAAACAATCGCCAAACCAAAATTAAACAGCGCCAGCTGCCTCATAGTCATTTCTTTATCGCTAATTATCTTCCAGATAAAAAATAATCCCAAGTAAAAAAACAAAAAGCTAAACTGCGGATTGACCGGACGGCTGAATAAACTAATAAAAAATAAATAATAAAGAACGGAAAAACCGCCCGCGATTACCCTGGACTCAAATAGGCCGAACAATAAAAGATAAAGCAATAATACGCCCGCAAATGGCGATATAAAGTCATTTATTGCCATCGTTGCCGGAATAGAAAGATTAAAAACTTTAGCGAAAAAAGCAAAAATAATTGGCGCCAAGGGCTGTGTCAAAGACGGAGCATCTTTATGTTCCCCGCTAAAAACATTGCCAAGGCCATAATGGCCATCATACGCCTCACGTATCATTCCTAAATAATGAAATTCATCATCATTAAAAGCCGGAAATATTCCCTTAAAATCCGAACCAAGCCGATTAACGGCAAAAATGTTCGGAAAAACGATCAAAGATCCTACAAGAAAAGCGAGGACGAAGATAAGACCGTGTCTTTTAAAGAATAGTGTCATTTAAATTAATTTCATTATTTTATCAAAAATACTTTTTTCTTCAGCCAAAAATAAAATCCGCTTAGTTTTAATACAAAGCCGAATAAAGAAGTATCGGAATAAATATCTACTCGCCTGTCTAAGATCTCGGCGCCTTTTGTTTTTAACAGAGTTTTAACTTCTTCATTTTTAGCGCCTTTTGGAAAAACAAAAACATTAGGATAGGCATTTTTGCTTAAATTTTCTTTTATAAAATCAAAAGTATTTTTATATTCGGAGACGGCTTCTAACTCGCTCAAGCCGGACAATTGCTTATGCGAATATCCGTGATTAGCTATCGCCACTCCGTTCTCTTCCAGTTGGCGCAGATCAGAAAACGAACAAATTTCCCTGCCCCTATCTTCTTCACGGGTGGCAAAGTCTGCTTTTTTTCCCAATAATAATGGATTTATAAAAACAACGGCGGGAAAATTATATTTTTTTAAAATAGGCAAGGCATTTAAAAAAACGTCTTTAAAAGCGTCATCAAAAGTTATAAGGATGCTTTTTTCTTTTGATCTCTGTTCTTTAAGACTAAAAAAGTCCTTAATACTGATAACGCGCAAACCGCTTCCTTTTAAAAAAGCCATTTGCTTTTCAAAATTCGCAACAGTCACAGAAATCGGAGTTTTGCCATCAGAAACCGAATGATAGGTTAAAATAACCGGCAAAGAAAAAAATAAGCCATCAATTCTTGACAATAGAAAATTTAAAAATTTTAGAAAAAACATTGATAAATATGATTTTAAAATTTACTGCTATATTAAAACAAAATACGCTTAAAAAAGGTTATACTATTATAATTACCACCCAATGAGAATAACATTTTTGACAACCCAAATAAACCTCAAAACAGGGGGCGGATCCAATATATCTCCGCACTTAAAAGCCTGTTCAATGAATAATTTAGGTCACGAAACCAGGATGATCACGCTCTTTCCTGAAAAAAATGCTTTTATTGAAAAACCGCCTTATTCTGTAATAGAGATCCCGACTCGCTTTAAAAATTGGCTGATGCTCCAGATAAAGATATTTTTTGTCCTTAAAAAATATGAAAATATCTGCGATGCTTTCGTCTTTGAAGGAGAACACTTTATTTGGGGCGCCGGACTTTATCGCGCGCTCAAAGGCAAAAACCCGGTATTAATGCATTTGAACGGGCCAATTTTTTCTATTTACGAACACGGATCAACCTATAACGCTGAAAATTTGATCAAGAAGTCCCTAAAAACAAGGATTTCTTCGCGGCTAAGGATATTATTCGAAAAAAATATCGGCCTGAATTGGGCCAATCATATTGATATTTTTACTGCCGACTCCCCCTTGATCAAAGACTGGCACGAAAAATTCGGTTTTAAAGCCAAAATAATCGTATTACCGGCTTTTGTAGACCTTGAACCGTTTTTCCAAAAAAATAACAGCAATTGTGATCTTCTAAAAGATAAAATAAATTTATTATATGTCGGAAGACTAGTTAAAGAAAAAGGCGTAGACACTCTATTGTCCGCCGTAGAAGAACTGGCAGATAAAGAAAGAGTTGTTGTCCGAATAGCCGGCAACGGACCGGAAAAACACAATTTGGAAACTCAGACAAAAAATCTAAAATTAGAAAATAATGTTATTTTCTATCCATGGTCGGATAAAAACACCATAAATGACCTTTACCACTGCGCCGATATCTTTGTGCATCCAGCCAGATGGGCCGAGCCCCTCGGATTGACCGTAATAGAAGCAATGGCCTCGGGCCTGCCGGTAATAGTGCCTGAAATTAGCGGATCTTCCTGGGCGGCCGGCGAAGGCGGACTTACTTTTAAGAACGGCGACGCTAAAGACTTGAAAGAAAAAATAGAAAAATTGATAAAGAATGAAAATTTAAGAAAAGATTTGGTGGAGAAAGCAAAAGAAAGAGCTAAACAATTTGATTATCGCAATTCTATTAAAAAATTAGAGGATATAATTAAGGATATAATATAAAAATGAAAGGATGTATCGCATTACAAAGACAGTGGGCAGTGATTGGAAACGCCATGGCATTGGAATTAAAAAACAAGCACGGCGTAGAAGAATTCTGCGGCTATATTACAACGAGACGAGCAGAACGCTTCATTAATTCACAAAAAGATGTTGAATACACCGCCCTTCTGTTGGACGAGGATCTGCATAACCAATACAAACAAGAAAGGCTTGATATTGAATATCTTAAAAAATTGGAAGCAGAGTATGGAATACCTAATCTCTGGCTCTATATGACTGTAGACAGAACCATTATGATGAATATTCCGCCAAAAGAATATTCCATTTCCCCCGCTCCGCCTTATACGCACGAAGAGATGTTGAGGATCATGCAAGTTAAATTCAGAAATATTATTAAGTTTTTTGAAAAAGAAAAACCTGATTTTATAATAATGCCGCCGATGGGCTCAATGGGGGCGATGGTGCTGTATGGTGTTGCCAAAAAAATGGGCATAAAAACCTTTGTAATGGGCTTTGGGAGAATAAAAAAATTTGAGACGTTTACCGAAGACTTCAAAACCTTGACCGGAGTGGAAGAGATATTTAAAAAGATCCGAAAAGAAAACTATAAAAGCCCGCATTTTGAAAAAGCGAAAAAATTCCTGGAAGATTTCACGAAAAAACCGATATCCTATTATCAGCCTCCAAAAAACAGCGTCCAAAATTCCATCCAAAAGATCAAAAATGCTCCGATAAGCATATTTAATTCTATAAAATTTATCCTCGTATCAACCGTTAAATACCTAAGGGATCCCCACAGATCCGATAAAACTACAGAGAATCCCTGGTATGCATTGGTCAATAAATTAACACTAAGGATAAGAAGCCTTAGAAATCTTAAGAGGCTCTACGACGAACCGAAACTGGGAGAAGACTTTGCATATTTTCCACTACATCTTGAACCGGAAATATCCCTTGATTTTCTTGCTCCATTTTTTACCAATCAACTTGCTCTTATCTCCCAAATAGCCAAATCTCTTCCATCTCATTTCAAGCTTTACGTCAAAGAACATCAGCCCATGCTTAATTATAGGCCGACAAAATACTACAAAGAGCTAAAAAAAATACCGAGTGTCAGATTTATAAACACAGCAACCAATTCTTTTGATCTGATAAAAAATTCAAAAATAATAATAACCATTACCGGAACCGTTGGCTGGGAAGCCGCCCTGCTTAAAAAACCAGTCATTACCTTTGGCGATATTTTCTTTAACAGTCTTTCAATGGTTAAGAAATGCAAGACCATTGAAGATCTGCCCTATATCATTAAGCAACAATTGGAAAATTTCAAATATGACGAAAAAGAGGCTATAGATATGATCTCGGCCCTATTTGAAGACGCTATAAATTTTGACCATACCGGCCTTTGGGAAAAAGGAGATTACGAGCAGATAAAAAATGATCCGGATTTTCCAAAATTCGTTAGCGTTTTGGCTAAAAAATTGGGGCTATCCCACAAAGGCTAATATCTTTTTTACCCGTTCCTGCCACGAATACTTTTTCACATCAATAAAAGCTTGGGTCGTTAAATTTTCAGCAAACCGTTTGTCGTTCAGAATATTCTTTATTCCTTGCGCCAGATCTTCAGGGTCTCCCTCCTTGACCAATAAAGCGTTCTTATCATTTAAAACTTCTTTAATTGAGGGTAGATCGGAAGCAATAATAGGCTTTTTAGATGCCATATATTCAAACATTTTCACCGGAGACATAAA
>JBBTYU010000006.1:0-5968 GCA_038061675.1 Patescibacteria group bacterium
AATTACCGAATATGTTTTAAAAATTGGAGTTTTGGGTACGGCTAATTTTAAATATTTTTTGATGGCGGCCGCTGTTGTCGCTGTTTTGATTTTTATTTTTTCCAGAAAAATGATCCTTGCTATTCCTGCCGCTATCGGCGTTATACTGATTCCGTATTTTGTTTTTCTTATCGGCCAAATAGATTTTTATATGGTTGATGATAATTTAGCTGAAGGAATCACTGTGGTTGAAGTTCGACCGACTATGGATAATATTATTTTTGGTTCTGACAAAGGAGATGTGGCGGTTTGGAAGGGGCCGCAGACACTGAAGCTTCATCCGGGCGAAAATAGGGTAAAACTTGGCAGATTTGATATGGCTGCCGGCACATACAAGGGCGGTACAGTAAATATCGGAGATATTCAGGTGGATATAAAAGCGGACATGGCTGTTATGAAAAATCCGGTGGACGGACAAACGATTCCAGCGGATCAATACGCGAATGTTTTTGATCAGATAAAATCCAGAATGACCGGCAGTGTCGGCGGTTTTAATATAAAAATTATTGATTCTTCTTTGGCCGGCAGTGTCGGCAGTTTTACGATAAGCGTGGGTAGTATGACCCAGCCGATTCCGATCCCGGAAATAAAATATCCGGGAATGGGCGGGCCGGACATTACTTTGGACATTACTCTTGATGAAATGGGCAAGCCAGATCCGTCAAAAATTAAAGCCATTGTAGATATGCCGCCAGGCGTGGGCGGAGCATTCCCGACTTTGCCTGGAGTGGAATTCAAGTAAAGAAGATCGTCATTGCGAGGAGTCTGCGACGTGGCAATCTCGAATGACAAATAGATTGTTTCTCCGCCAGCTGGGCGGATCGCAATGACAGAAAAAATATAATTAACAATATGAATAAATTATTAAAAAAGTTTTTAATTGTCAGTTTAAATTTTGCAGTTTTAATGAGCCTTAGCGGTTTGCCAGTTCTAGCTCAAGAAGCCGGACAAGATGGTCCAAGCCAGGCCGAAATTGACGCAGAAAAAGCAAAGAATGCTCCAAGCGAAGAGCAGATGCGGCAGTTTGAAAAAGAATTTGGCGGTCCGCCGGAATCATTTCCTCAACCGACAGTTGAAAAACCGCAATTTGAACAGCCCGGAACCGTTTCTGATGAAGTAAAAAAATATGTGAGCGATAAAGATTTGGCGGCGGTGTATTGCGCTATGACTAAATGGAAAAGCGGAGACTTTTTTTCCGCTATGGACGCGGTGAAAAAATATGTTATTGAACCAAGCCAGCAGATAAAAACTGATTTTGGAATTGATTTTGAAATTCCCGATGTTGACGCGCTTAAAGCCGAAGGAGCTAAAAGAGTTGAAGGCATTTGCAATGCTTCAACCATGGCCGAAGCGGAACAATTAGTTCGTGATTTTTATGATTGGGGTCAAAATCAGAGCCAGGGCAAGTTTGATTCTATGCGCGCAGATATGCAGGCCAAACTCAAAGAAAAAGGCGACGCGCTTAGAAATAAAATAAAAACAGAGCTTCAGCCTTTTATTGATGAACAAAAATCAAGTATTGAAAAAGAAATACAAGGCGAAGCCGATAAAATAGTTTCCAATAAAAAAGCCGAAATACAGGCTAGACTGGCTGACGCTAAATCCGCGCCGGATGTGGGCGCTTTGAAAGCCGAGATTACGCAGGCGGTGACTTCGGCTATTAATGCAAAAGTTGAAGAAAAGAAATCCGGGCTTAAAACTGCAATTCAGAATAAAGTGAATGAATTGATCGGTCCGGAAAAAGCCAAGTTTGAAAAAATTGGAGAGAGTTTTCAGAATGTCGGCCAGAAAATCAATGATTATATAAAAGACAACGGATCCCAGTACGATAAATATAAAACAGAGGCTTTCAGTCTAAGAAAGAAATTAGTTCTTGATGTTTTAAATAAAAATTTGGAAGAAGGGCTTAAAAAATTGGATGCTTCAGAGGCGGATTTGGCGGATGCGAATAAAAATGATTCTTCCGTAAAAACCGCGGGGCAGTTGAAATCTGAAATTCAGCAAGACAGAAAAGATTTGGAGGCCAAATTGGACTCCGCTTTGGAGACTGGCGATGAAAATGCTTTTCAGCAAGCGTTAAATGATTTTAAGGCAAAATGGCAAACTATACAGGCTAACGGCGAAAAAGCTATGGAGCAATCCGCTTCCAAGGTTTGTACCATTGCCCTAGCTCAATTTGAAAAAGCTAACGCTCAAATGGATCCCGGTATAAAACAAATTGAAAATTTACAGGAAAAGTGCGCCAACAGCGTGTCCGATGAATGTTTGAAGACCAATGAATTTTCTTCCCGTTTTGACAGCGTTGTTTCTAAGTCTGCCGATCTAAAAACCGCAATGGCTTTGGCTACAACGATGTGCCAAAATCCGCAAACATCGGACAGAAAAAACTTGGTTGCTTTAATGAAGAAGATCCAATCTGACGCCGAAGATTTTAAAATTTACGGACAAGCCCTTGAAGCTGAAAAAACTAAGACTTTAGCGCAAACTGCCGAGGCGATATGCGGCCAGGTTTTGCCGCAATTGAATGCGGCCGAAGTAGAAATTAAAAAGAATGATCTAACGGCTTTGCAAAATAACATAGCCAGATGTCAGAGCCAAACTTCCGAAGAGTGCGTCGCGGTCAATAAACTTTCCGGAAACTTAACAAAATTGAAATCGCAAATTTCCACTTTTACCAATAATGTTCAGAAAGTAAAGAGTTTGTGTTCTAAAACTGCGAGCGAAGAGGACTTCAAAAATCTTTCCGATATTTTAAATTCTTTAAAATCGGAAGGCAATGATTTGCGCGCGGCCACAAAAGATCTGCAGGCTCAACAATCTGAAAAGATGAGCGAGAAGGCTTTATGCCGAGCCGTTGTCCCGCAAATGGAAGGCGCTAAACAGCAGATCTCTGCCGGTTTAGCGGAAATGAACGGAATTAAATCCGGCTGTTCCGGTAAAGCCGATGATCGTTGTAAAGTGATAAACAGCAATGGCGCCAAGTTTGACGCTTTGTCCGGTCAGATTCAAAAAACTTTGAAGACTATTTCTGATATAAACGCTAAGTGCGATACAGCTTCGGCGGATAGTTTAGATCAAGAGCTCATTGATCTTTTAGATGGCTTGAAAAAGGATAAAGAAATAATTGATAAGATGGTTAAAGATATTAAAAACTTGGAAGCGGAAGCCGGAAAAGGAGATGGAATTACGATTGAAGCTGAAAATGAAACTTCCAGTTTTATTTATCCTGTTGGCCAGCGTCCGGCAGTAAATATGAAGGAAACCAATCCTCGTTGGAGGCCTCCGTATTTTGGCAGCGGGGACTGGTATTTAGCGTCCGGCGGAGAATATTTGACTTATAATTTTACAGTTTCTAAGGATGGCAAATATAATGTATGGATCAGAGACTACGTTGATAGTTTTCAGGCCAGAGGAATTAGAAGGGTGGCTGTAAGTTTTGATGGAGCAAGCTATGGAACTTTTGCTGAAAATACTTCCGCGATTCCAAGCGGAAATAGAAATGGAGTTTTTGCGTGGCATAAAGTCGGTGAAGGAGTAAGTTTGAAAGTCGGATTGCGCGCGATGAAAGTGATGAAAGAGGCTACTACCGCGGGCGCCGCGATTTTGGATTCATTCTATTTAACAACTGGCAGTGAAGCGCCGTCTGAAAAATAACCCATAACTAATTACACAAAAATATGAACAATAAAAATAAATTTTTAGTTAGAGGTTCAGTTGGTTTAATGGCGATAATTGCCGTTGCTCTTTTAGTGATCGGCGGAGGAGCGTATTTGGCGATGAAAAAATCTCCGGAACAAAAAGTTGCCGAAGTGGAACAAGCCGCTTCAGATATCGGCGCATCGCTCCCAAGTCTGGATTTTTCTTTGTCATCGCTTCCGGATCTGGAAGTTTCCTCTTTGAATGTCGCGGCGCCGCAAATATCAACTGGCAATGTTTTTTCCGCTCCATTAGTAAATACAGATTTTTCTTATGATGCTTCAAATATTAATATAGCCGCTCCGTCTATTTCCGCGGATTCTTTAAAGTTTGATATGCCCTCAATTCCAAAAAATATTCCTAGCGCGACTGTTCCAACCGGCGGATCCACGGTACCATCTGGCGGTACGCCATCGGCGCCCTCAATTGATTGTTCTGCTTTTGCTATGGCGCCAAGCTGTTCTTATGTTCCAGCGGGTCAAGCTCGAGATGCTTGTAAGCAGTGCTTTCCAAATAAATAATAATGGATAACTATCCGGAATTAGAAAAAAGAGATCTGCCGGAAGCTCCATCTTGGAAAAAAGCCATTGGAGTGGGCGTAGTAGTAATGGGTTTGGCTATAGGCACGGGCGAATTGATATTGTGGCCGCATCTTATAGTTAAATATGGCCTAAATTTATTATGGCTGGCATTGATCGGAATCTCGGCGCAATACTTTATAAATCAAGAAGTGGCCAGGCACGCGCTGGCGACAGGCGAAGGATTTTTTACTTCTTCGGCAAGAGTTTTTAAATGGTCCGCTATTTTTTGGCTAGTTTTAGCCCCGCTTTTATATATTTGGCCGGGTTGGGCAAGCGCCATAGGAACTATCCTTAAGGAGCTTTTTGGATTTGGCAGTTATTTGGTATGGGCGTGGGCAGCTCTTGGTTTGGCATTAATCTTAACTTTTAGCGGAAGAGTGGCATATGAAATGCTGGAAAAAACTTTGAAAATAATCGTGCCCGTTTTTTTCTTGATGCTTTTAGCGATCAGTTTCGGAAATATAAGCTGGCCGGTTTTTAAACAAGCTTTAGCCGGATTAATGAGTTTTGGATCCATACCTTCGGGCATAGATATAAATGTTTTGTTGGGCGCGGTTGTTTTTTCGGGCGCCGGCGGAATGCTTAATTTATGCGTTTCGCTTTGGTATCGGGATAAACAAATGGGCATGGCTCAATATGTCGGCAGAATAAAAAATCCGATTACCGGAGGATATGAAGCGGTGGAGCCAACGGGCTATACATTTGAGATCAATGAATCAAATCTTAAAAAATGGAAAAGCTGGATGAATTATGTGCGGATTGACCAAGGAATTATATTTTGGCTGCTTGGTTTTATTACTTTATTTTTATTAAGCGTCAATGCTTTCGCGGTTTTGGTACCGCTTGGAATAGTGCCTGAAGGACTTCAGGTGGCGGTAGCTCAAGCAAATATTTTTGGAGAGAAATGGGGGACATTTGGTTTTAAATTATTTTTAGTGATGGCTTTTCTTATGTTGTTTTCGGTGATGTGGACGGTGATTGACGCTTTAGCCAGAATAATCAGCGATATTTTACACACTAATTCACGCACGGGGCCTTTTAAAAAATATCTGTCACGGCTGGAAAATCTATCCCTAAGCCATTTTTATTATTTTATTATCACCGCGATCATTTTGATCGGGGCTGTTTTAATTCCGCTTGAACAGCCGCTGACGCTTTTAGTGATATCCGCGGTGTTTGGCGGATTAACTATGGCGATCTATACGCCGTTCCTGATTTATCTTAATAATTTCCGATTGCCAAAAGAGCTCCGACCGGGATTTATTACGAACACCGCAATGGTTTTGATATCAATATTTTTTATGTATTTTGCAGTAAGGATTATTGATTTGCGCTTGTTTTAGATATGCCGGGCAGTGAAAATTCGATTGGCCCCGCTAAGTGGGGCAGTAATTGAAATAAATCACTATCCGGAAATAAAAATATGGCGAAAAAATTAAAAAAGTTGCATGTATGATTGATCGAATTTCTACTGACCCGGTATGATATACTTTAAAAGTAAAAATAAGAAATTAATGACTAAGAAAATCTTTCGGCAGGCGCGCGGAAAGTCCAAAAATAATAATTTGGTTGGCAGTTATTTCAAAGAAAAAGGTTTGCCGATCCGACCGGCGCTCACATTTGACGATGTTCAGATCATCAATAATATTTCA
>JBBTYU010000007.1:0-8951 GCA_038061675.1 Patescibacteria group bacterium
TAATGGGAGTTTTACTTTAATCTCCTAAATAAAATTTTAGGATAAAAAAAGTCCAAAAGATAAGAAACACTAGTTGAATAAAACCTAAGAACCAAAGAGAAACTCCTAATAATAAAACATTTTGCCAAAATCCTTCCGGTGAAAGAAAGTATTTTATAAGTAAATATATCCAAGTGGGCAAAAGAGCCACGGCTAAAGTAATAACTATAAGGGCAAGATTTTCAACAAATAAAAACAACTTGTCTTTAAATATCCTAAGAGATCTGCTCATTGTTTCCTCCTTGAATCTATCCCGATAATAGTTTCCAACGCGATACCTGCAAATTTTATTCAGAACAAGGAGCGAGGAGGAAATTTATAGCTTTAGCTATATTTTCGACGAGCGATGCTTGTTATGGATATAAATTTGCGGTATCCCTTCGGGTTGCAATCTAAGATTGAAAATTTCCCTGCCTGCCGGCAGGCAGGTGCGTTATGCTTCCTTGCCGTGGTATAAACCACAAGCTTGTCAGCAAGCCTTGAAATTTTCAACTTATCTTAGCAACGCGTTTAGGAATTATTATCGGGATAGATTCTGATTTTTAAGCTTCTAAAAAAATAGTAGCGCTAAATATAAACTTTTGCAAATAAAAATCGTCCCGATATATTTTTCGGAACGATTTTTTTAAAGATTTATAACTTTAAACTTGCAAACTAATAATCCATCCCTCCCGGCATTCCGCCGCCGTGATTATGCTTTTCTTTCGGTTCCGGTTTTTCAGACATTGCCGCGCCGATGGTTAAATAATTAGCAGCAACCGAAATAGCATTGATAAAAGCGGTCTTCGTTACTTTAAGCGGATCAACAATCCCGGCCTCTTTCAAATCGCCAATCTTATTTTGAACAGCGTTAAAACCAAGCCAGACATTGCCTTTGGTTTTTTTAGATGACAAGTCGGCAACTATTTTATTTACAGATTCTCCGCTATTAACAATAATAGCTTCAATCGGAGCCCTTAAAGCTTCAGATAGAATTGACCAAGCTTCTTTAGCCGCGGGACTATCGGCTTTCTTTGATAATTTATTCAAGGATAAATTCACATTGAACAAAGCCACGCCACCGCCAGGCACAATGCCCTCTTCCATAGCCGCGCGAGTAGCGGAAACAGCGTCTTCAACTCTTTGTTTTAATTCTTTCTGGGCAGATTCAGTCGGGGCGCCAATTTTTATAACAGCCACGCCTCCGGATAATTTTCCAAGGCGTTCCTGCAGTTTTTCTTTATCAAATTCAGAATCAGTTTTCTTGAGCTGAGCCTTTAACTGGCCTGCTCTTTCAATGATCTCTTTTTTACTGCCTTTTCCGGCAACGATAATTGTGTTGTCTTTGTTGGCCACCACGCGATGAGCCTGGCCCAAATCGGCAATTTCCACATTTTCCATTTTCTTGCCCAAATCTTCGGAAATAAATACGGCGCCGGTCACAATAGCGATATCCTGGAGCATTTCTTTTCTTCTATCACCAAAACCCGGAGCCTTCACCGCCAAAACATTAAATATTCCGCGGAGCTTGTTTACCACTAAAGTAGCCAAAGCTTCGCCTTCAAGATCATCGGCAATAATCACCAATTCTTTTTTACCGGACTGAACTAATTTTTCCAGAAGAGGCAATAATTCACTGACGGCGGAGATCTTTTTATCCGTTACCAAAATATATGGCTTTTCCAAAATAGCCTCCATTCTTTCCTGATTGGAAATCATATATTGAGAAACAAAACCTCTATCAAATTGCATTCCTTCTACCAGATCAAAAGAATTGCCGATAGTATTAGAATCCTCAATTGTTACCACGCCATCCTTGCCAATCTTGCTCATAACTTCGGCAATTAGAACGCCAACGGATTTATCTTTAGCAGAAAGCGTAGCCACTTCGCCAATTTTTTTATTATCATTGATAAGCTCTTTTTGAGATTCCAAAGCTTTTAATACTTCTTCACTGCCCTTTTTTAATTCTTCGGCCAGTTGAATGACATTAAAACCTTTTTCCTTAATGGCTTTTTCACCGGCATCGATCAAAGCGTGCGCCAAAACTACGGCAGTGGTTGTGCCATCGCCGACATTATCATTGGTTTTATTTGCGGCCTGCTTTAAAAATTCGGCGCCGAGATTTTCAAATTTATCTTCAAGTTCAACTTCTTTAGCCACGGTTACGCCGTCAAAAGTGACCTGCGGAGCGCCATAGCCTTTTTCAATTACAACCGCGCGGCCTCTGGGACCGAGAGTCATTTTAACCGCTTCAGCCAATTTGTCTATTCCTTTTTTTAAAGCCATTCTGGCTTTTTCATTGAATAAAATTTGTTTTGCCATAACTTCGTTAAATAATGCTAATCTACGAATTTATACGAATGCAGCGAATATCCTATTTGTATCATTCGCATCCGTCTGCGGATTTGTAGATTTGTATTATATTTATTAATTAATAATCGCAAGTATATCCGCCTCTTCCCCGACCAAATATTTTTTGCCATCAACTTGTATTTCATCCGGCCCGTATTTTTTAAAAAGTACTAAGTCGCCAACTTTTACAGACATTTTTACTCTAGCGCCCCTCTCATTTAATCTCCCGGGACCGGCAGCAACAACTCTGCCCTTCATTGGCTTTTCTTTTTCAACCGAATCAGGCAAAACTATGCCAGACTTTGTCATTTTTTCTTCCGCGATCGGCTCTATGAAAAGATGATCGTTTAACGGCTTAAGATTTAATTTCATAATATATAAATTATTTTTATAACGACTTAAATTACATACATTTTATTCCTTTAGCAGTCCCACGTCAAGAGTGCTAATCGATTAGAAACGGCAAAAGCTTTTTTATAGCTATTCGCCTGTGGGCTATTTTTGCCTCATCTTCCATTGTCGCCTCTCCAAGAACTTTATCAATTTCCGGCAGATAAAATAGCGAGCGAAACGGAAATCCTGGAACGATCTTCGCGCCAGGCTTTTCCAAAATAATCCCCCGCAAAATACCCTCGGCTGTCACAATCTTGCTTTTTGGATTTTTCTTAAAAGCTATCACGACCCGGAATTGCGCGCCACGTTTTTCAAGAGGCACGCCCTTCAATTTAGTTAAAGCCATATCGATCAATTCCTGGTCCGTGGCTTTATATCCGGGCCAACGGCGAGAATATACGCCCGGCTCACCATTTAAAAAATCTATTTCTAAACCGGAATCTTCCGCTAAAACCGGCATATCAGTAAGCTCTGAATAAAATTCAACCTTTTTAATCGCATTCTTTTCAAAAGTTTTTTCATTTTCTTCAGGCTCATCCGCAATATTCAAATCGCTCAATAATAAAAATTCCAGCCCGTGTCCGCCCAAAATTTCTTTATATTCCGTGATTTTCCCCGGATTATGCGTGGCAACTAAAATCTTTTTCATAATAGAATAATTATAAGCAATTTCATCCGCCCAATCAATAAAAAAATCCCGCCAATTTATTGGCGGGATTGTACAGTTTTTAAAAAACTCTCAACTTCTCTTTGAATATATTTCAAAACCTTTTCTGGCTGGTGTCTGTAAAGATCAACTTTCACGAAAATCACAAATTTCACGTCCGGATGTTTTCTAAAATGCTCTTTTAATTTTTGCTTATTATGGCTCTCATTGGAATAAGTTTTTACCTGCATATCCATGCGCGAACCATTATTCGAAAACACCAGAAAGTCAATTCCCGCCGCGTCCATTTTATCATTTTTCTTACTGTGCTGAAAACCGGATAATTTACCGCCTTTCTTCATAAGCATTAAAGCTTTTTCAACGATCTCCTCTGCCAGATTGACCCACATTCACGCCTCCTTTGCCTATATTAAAATTTTAAGATCTATTTAAATTATATACTTATACCTTTATATTATTCAACTGCTCCTAAAACATTTTGCGGAGTAAAGTGTTTAAACGAAGTTAAAATATTAAATTCAAGGTTTAAAGTAAAACTCTTCTGCGCGTTTAGTGTCGGGGTGAAATTCTAATTCACTATCATTAAAAATGTTCCTTGGCTTATATTGTTTTACAGTTTTCAGGCTCTTTTCTATTTTTTTAATCTGAATATTTTTAAGGCATTTTTCCAAAAAATTTCCCAATTTGCCAGATAATATTTTTTCTTTGATTTTCGTAATTGGATTTTTTGTCATTCCCGCGAAGACGGGAATCCAGTCCTTAATTCTGGATTCCGCATCCACCGCCATGGCGGGGCAGGCAAGTGCGGAATGACGGCGACAGCCAGTCCATCCGGCATTGGCATCATAAAATTTTTGTATCTGCTTGGAATTCCCATAAATTGGAACTAATGATAAGTATAATTTCTTCCAATATTCATTATACGGACCGGATAAGGAATATTTTTCCGGAGCTATGAAGTGACTAAAACAAAACTTATCTCTAACATAATGCGAATAATTTCTGCGACGCCAGCCCAAAAGACCAAAAAACAAAACACAAAAAGCGCGGACCGTAAAAATACGCCCGGTTCTCACGCCGACAATTACATCAAAATCCGAATCCTTGCCTGCAGTACCCATAGCCATAGAACCTGCCACAAAAACAATTTCAATAAAAGGAATAAAAGTAAAAAGCCTCGCCCGGCGCAAAAGTTTATTCCATTTTTTCGCAATAGACAAATCCGCCCCTGGCGGAAGATCAATAAAATCATTCACTCCTTAAGTGTACTATAAAAAAATCTGCGTTTTTAACGCAGATTTTTTTATTTAGAATTAAGCATATCAGCTAAAATATTATCTAATTGAGAAATGAGCAACTTTGAATCCTTTAAAAGAGAGATGAGCGTATCGGCTTTTGTATTTTTCTTGATCAGATCAGAAATTTTAGCAATAGATCTTTCCGACTTTTCAAAAAGATCAAATGCTTCCGGAGAAGTTTTTTTATCTATGCCCAACTCCCTCATTTTTAAAACAACCTCATCATAATATTCTTTTAGGGTAGTCAGATCATCTTGGGCACAGGGACCATTGCTTAAATTAAATTTAGAAATATAATTCAGTCCGGTGCTCGAAGACGCTGACGAAGCCGAGGCCTGGCCAAAAGCTTGTCCGTAATTATTTAATTCCAAAGCTTGCCTAGCCTGTTCCAAATTAAATTTGGCTTTAGCGAACAAGCTGTTTATTATCACGCTTTTCGGCGTAGTAGTGGCGCTAATGCTTTCTTGAAAATCTTTCAATAGAACAGACGCGTCTTCTATCATTTTTTCCGCTTCGCCAGATCTAATTTGTTTATTAATTACAGCTTCATCCAAAATATTCTGCCTTACTAAATTCAGCTTATTTTTAGTTTCACCATCAGAAACCACTTCTTTAATTTCATCAAGAATCTTTACTTTACTGGCCGAATCTCCCGACAGCTCGCTCATAATTTCAGACAAGGCATGGCTAAAATCTTCCGATTGCAATCGGCTCTGGAATTTAATAAGAAGATTTTCTTTTATTTTCAGCAATTCTATTCTTGCTTCTTTTGACATCTTTTCATTAAATCTGTCCAAGATCTCAGAAATAGTAATTTCCTTTAATGAATTATCGCTCTGATTTTTTATAACTTTTTCTAAACGGCATTTAAAATCATTTGCGGTTTCCATTTTTGATGGAATATCAGCGATAATCTGCGTAATTTTTTCCTGAAGACCGGATATCTTGCTTATGTTTTTATCGCCGGATCCATCCTTTATTTCAGAAAAAAGCTTAATCTGCTTAATAATGCTGTCCGCGAGCTGATTCAAAAAAACATCAGTTTCAGAAACTGAAACCCCCTTCAAATCCTCAATTCTTTCGTTTAGTAAATCTATGCTTTTTTGATAATTATCTAAGGACTTTACGAAACTTTTATTACTGGCAGGCAAAAGATCTTTCAATTTTTTAATCTCTGCCGCTCTTTCATTTACAATTTGAAGCTGGGTTTCAGCTTTTTTAACAGCCTTAAAAGAAAAAGATATTTTTACTTCCCTGCCCCACTCTTTCAAAAAATAAAAAGGATTGCCAGGCAGCATGCCCGGATCAGAAACGCCTAAATCTTTTGTAGTTACTTCCTGGCTTTTAACTATTTTTATAGCATCTTCCTGCGCCAAAACCGAACCCGCTGTCAAAAGCGTTCCTAAAGCCAATATTAAAAAGATTTTGTTATTTTTCATGTCTAAAATTTTCTACTTTCCTAATTCGGTTTTCTATATTCTATATTCTATATTCTATATTCTAGATTCTGTCTTAGTATCCCTCAATCATCTTGGCCTTATCGTGACCCTTGATGCGCGCCAAAGCCTTGGCTTCAATCTGCCTGATTCTCTCGCGGGTTACGCCGAATTCCTTTCCAACCTCTTCCAGGGTATGAGTTACTCCATCCTCTAAACCAAAACGCATCTGAAGAATTTTTTGTTCTCTAGGAGTTAAATCAACTAAAATATCTTGAATCTGTTCTTTTAATAATGTCTGCGAAGCGGTCTGCGAAGGACTAAGATTCTTATCATCAGGAATAAATTCAGAAAGAGTTGAGTCTTCATCGTCATCGCCAACCGGGGATTCCAAAGAAACCACATCTTGTGAAATTTTTTGAATGTGATGCACTTTTTCAATAGGCAAATTCATTTCAATAGAAATTTCTTCGGGCAAAGGATCGCGGCCCAATTCCTGCGTGAGCCTTCTTTTAGCTTGGGAATATTTTGAAATCGTTTCCACCATATGGACCGGAATTCTGATAGTTCTGGATTGATCGGCTAACGCCCTCGTAATTGCCTGCCTGATCCACCAAGTAGCATAAGTAGAAAATTTAAAACCTCTGCGATAATCAAACTTATCTACTGCGCGCGCTAAACCTATATTTCCTTCTTGGACTAAATCCAGAATACCCAAATTCGGCGTCCTGTTTACATAACGCTTTGCAATTGAAACAACCAATCTTAAGTTGGCTCTGATAAATTCATTTTTTGCTTCCTTGTCTCCCTTTTCCAATCTTTTTGCCAGTTCCTTTTCTTGCGCGGAAGTTAAGAGCGGAGTTCTGCCAATTTCTTTAAGATAGATCTGAACCGAGTCCGGCATTTCGCCTTCAATGGTAGTGGCCTGACTCAATTCTCTTTCTGAAATAACTTCTTCTTTCGGAAGCTGAATAAGCTGGCTGGTTTCAACAACTTTAATATTGGCTTTTTCCAGATCGCTATAAACTTTTTCCAAAAAATTAACATCATCTTCTATGCGTGGAAAGCAATTTAAAACTTCAGAATCTGTCACAAAGCCCCTGCCTCTTCCGCGAGCGATTAATTCGCTAAGATGACAAGTTAAAAACTCCGCTTTTTTTTCTTTCTTGGAAAGTTTTTTTACAATAGGCTTTTTGGCTCTTTTACTTGCCCTGACTTGTCCTGAGCCTTGTCGAAGGAGCTTAGCCGAAAGGACGGATTTTTTATAAACTTTTTTCTTTTTTGATATTTTTTTAATAGCTTTTTTGACGGTCTTTTTTGTACGCAAAATTTTCCTAACTTTTAACTTCTTAACTGTTCTTTTCACGGTTTTTTTACCGGCTTTCTTTAGTTTTTTAGCCTTTTTATTTTTTTTCATAATTTTCGCAAATAAAGAATACTAAATCCGCGTTTTAACGACTTTCGATATTAAATTTTATTATAACTAACAAAATTACTTAATTAGTGCAGGTTCAACCATTTCTCCCCTCACAAACACGCCTTTTTCAGTCCTGCCTCTATATTATACCCTTTCTTTACGATTCACGTCAAATCCCTTAATTTTTACCCTTTAAAGCATGCATTTCCTCTGTTACCGCCTTATGTTCCCTTGTTTTCTCCGCCCACTCGCTTTCTCGGCCGGCAATTTCTAGCTCATTCGCTTCCCGACCCAATTGAGCCTGTTTTTCCTTTAAATAATTCAGTTTTAGCTCATGCACCAGCTGTTCAAACTCCTTTTTCAAATCCTCCTCTTTCAAATTGGCATTTTCAAAACTAAATCGCAAACTTATGAGTTCGGCAATCTTTTCCAAAGAACCCTCTAATTTTTTACCGCTATACAAATCTTTATAAAACTCCGGAAAGTACTCTAAATAACCGTTTAGTTTTTCTTTTACTTCCTTATCATTCATGGCCAGCCCAATAAGCCGCTGGCAAATAAGATCGCGCCTGGAAAATTCGGTTTCCGCTTCTTCCAATGGATCTTCCTTCGCAGAATTCAAAGCTTGAGCTTCTTTTACCTCCCCACCTACTTCATAGGTGCGGGGGTTGATATTCTCCATCTCTTCCATCAGAACGCTTTCGTTTATTTTAGAAATATTGGAAAGCTGTTTTATCCAATGATTCTTTTCAATAGAACTTGCCAGATTTTTAATTTTAGACAAAACAATTTTTAAATTTTGCTTATTTTTCTTCAAATCCAAAACCTCGCCTTTTTTTGTAATATATTTATAAAAATAATATTCCATGGCCGGCTTGGCGCCACTCAATAGCTCGGCGATCATTCCCGATCTTTCCTTCACTACATCGGCTGGATCTTTTAGTTTCGGGTCCTCAATAATCAAAAGCTTTACCATAAAATCCAAACTTGAAGCCAAATCAATGCTTTTTTCCGCCGCTGCCTGTCCGGCCTCATCAGCATCAAAACTTAAAACCAGATCATCGGTCAGTTTTTTCAAAGTTTTAAGATGTTCCGGGGTCAGAGCCGTGCCCGAAGTCGCCACCACATTTTTCACTCCATCCTGCCACATCATTAAAAAGTCCATTTGGCCCTCCACTAAAATAGCGCTCCTGGCTTCGCGAATATCATTTTTGGTTTTATGAAAACCATAAAGAATTTTAGATTTCTGAAAAATTGGAGTTTCCGGACTATTCACATACTTGCCTGTTTTTGTATCATCGCGTCCAGGCAAAAGCCTCCCCGTAAAAGCCACTACTTTGCCGACATGGTTATATAAAGGAAACATA
>JBBTYU010000008.1:0-1770 GCA_038061675.1 Patescibacteria group bacterium
TAAGTATTCCTTTATTCTTTCTTTATCTTCGTTTTCAGATTCACCCTTAAAATACATCTGGATAAAATCAACCGCGTTAGTTAAAGCATAGTACGCATAAATAACACGGATGCCGCTTTGCACTCCACGACCCTTGAGAGCCCTGCATGCAAATTTTTTTATTTTACAAATCTTCAATTCATCAGAACAGAAATTCGGAATCTGAAAAATTGCGTTAGCATCTTTTTTCTCCACAATTCCATCGAGCAATACACCCACGTGATATGGTTCGATCGTTGCTAATTTAACCAATTCCAAGTCATCCTCTAGAGTTCTAAATTTCTTAAGTAATCTTTTTAGATCTTTATCAAAACCCGGTATGCATTTATAAATTATCGGGCTCATATTCTCTGACAGAAGTTTCTTTCGTACGATAAAATACGGCTTCGTACTTAATTATTTGATTATCCTTTGCAACAAGCCAAGGAATATCTTGATGGGAATAATCGCTTAATTCTTTGGCATTTTTATCACTCAATCTTCCTAGCACTTCGTCAATATGCTTTATTTCTTTTGCATTTAAGACGGAGATATCCGGCTCCCTCCGTGGTAAATATTTTGTCTGCTCGTGCAAAAAATACTTACTCTTAACTGTCTCAAGCTCTCCCTTTGATTCCATCAATTCAACAATCTTTTTGAATTCTACCGGGGTCGGTCCGAAATGGTTTTTTATATATGTCGCTCCGATAAGTTGCTCTTCAAACTTTTCGTAATAATCAAAATCGATAAAATATAGAAGTTTATATAAGACAGTCATTCCAACATTAGATTTACTGCCTACTTTTTCTAAAACATAGAGTAGCACCTCTTTGAATTTCTTGAGATTCTTTTGCGGCACATCAATGCGAATTTCCTGCTTTTCTTTCTTCTCTGGCACATCCTTAATAGAAACCTTAACGTCAGCAACTTTCTCTCCGGATATGAGTTCGGTGAGAGTAATATTAAAAATTTCGGCAATAGTATTTGCTTGTGAGAGCGTGAGTTCTTTTGCTCCTTTTTCTATTTCTATATAACTTGCCCTAGAAACACCTATTTTTTCGGCGACAAAAGCCTGAGAAATGCCCTGATTCTTCCTCAGTTCTAGTAAAAATGTATGTTTAATCATGCTTCTAGTATAGCCATACTAAGGATTATGTCAATATAATTGACAGGTCGACTGTGGATAAGTTTGACAAGTAAAATGGAACCTTGAACCAATTAGGCACCGTTGTAAGGAGTTTTAATTTAGGAAGTAATTTAGGAAGTCCGACTTCCTAAATTAATAAGGGGGGTGGCAATTTGCCCCCACCCTGTGAATAACTCCGGATCACGCCTTCTTATGTCTTTTATATACCCCTGCACATCTTTCGATTCTGTGAGAATTTGCACAATATCAGTAATAACAAAATGCCATTTTTCATTATGCCATGATCGACGCACTTCCTTTTCTTCAAAAATCATTGGGCGCGTATCATTTTTTGTTTGTCTTTTTTTCATAACATTTATTGTTTGTATTATCTATGGCAATGTAAACTTTTTATGCCATTTTGTTTACATTGGCAAGTGAGATGTAAACTAGATGTAGTTCGATTTTCATATTATTTTTCTTGGTCATAAGTTTGTTATTTTAATTTCTTCGGATTTTTTATCCAATAAGTTTTTGAGTGTAATCTTTGGCCGGGACTTTTCCCGTTTTTGCGTCAACAATTTTCCCCTTAGATTGCGTGCTTAAACCATTGCCAAAATTGGCAA
>JBBTYU010000009.1:0-4329 GCA_038061675.1 Patescibacteria group bacterium
ACGGCGAACCGATTAACGCTGGTCAAATTATCATTCGACAAAGAGGAACAAGATATATTCCGGGAAAAAATGTAAAACTTGGATCCGACGATACCATCTATGCAGCTGTTAATGGAAAAGTAAAATTCCAATCTTCCAAAAAAACTAAATTTGATGGAAATATCAGATATATAAAGATAGTAAGCGTGGTAACTGCGTAACCCCTCGACAAGCTCAGGACAAGAATATTAGAAAACAGCCCTATTTCAAGGCTGTTTTCTAATAATTTTAAGAGTTTGACAAAATACGATATGCATGCTATTATATATTCAGTTCGTTGAAGTTTAACGATAATTTCAAATAATCTGCCTTCGCATAAAGCTACGGCGGACAAAGTGAGGAAATATGGAACACGCAACTTCTTATTTAGTGTCGGCGATAGCTGCGGGTGTTTTTTGGGGGGTAATGGAATATTTCAGAGCAAAAAGAATGTACCATGGCACCGCCGTAAAACAATGTGAGGCGATGAACGGAGTCTATAGGATTCTCGCCAAAACAAAAAGATACACCAAAAGCATCGTTGTCGCGGAACGGCACGACGAAACACTGCAGTGCCTGATACTCGATACTGATCCGCCGTCGGATATTATCAAAATAGAAGACGGTCATATGTCTTCCTTTTCCTAAACGTCTCAAGGAAGAGACGCAAAACCCCGGCAACTGCCGGGGTTTTACTTTTTAAAATTATTTTGTCCGTAATATTTTATCTATTCTCCTGGCAATATTCTTCATATCTTTTTCTTTAGCGCCCCTCGTTGTCTCTCCGGCAGTCCCCAATCTTATACCAGACGGGTCAAATGGCTTTCTAGAATCAAACGGAATGGCATTTTTATTTACAATAATTCCGGCCTTCTCTAATTTATCACTTGCCTCGCTTCCTGTAATACCTTTTCCGTTCATCCAAACATCAACCAAAATAAGATGGCTATCCGAACCTCCAGATACTATTCTCCAACCAAGTTTTTTTAATTCATCCGCTAAAACTTGCGCATTTTTAATAACTTGTTTGGCATATTTCTTAAATGCCGGAGACATTGCTTCTTTTAAAGCCGCACTAACTGCGGCAATCTGATTCATATGCGGACCGCCCTGCAAGCCAGGAAAAACCGCCTTGTCTATTTTTTTACCCAAATCTCTTTCATCTATTTTTGAAAATATCATAGCCGAACGGGGGCCGCGCAAAGTTTTATGGACCGTGGTCGTCACAACATCGGCATAAACGAACGGTGACGGATAAGCTCCACCGGCAACCAAACCGGCAAAGTGGGACATATCAACCATCAAATAAGCTCCCCTTCGATTAGACTCAGGGTAAACTACAGCATCAGCGATTTCCCTGAATTTTTTAAAATCAATGGTTCTCGGGTAAGCCGTAAATCCAGCAACAATAATTGCCGGCTTTTCTTTGATGGCCTGTTCTTTTATTTTTTTGTAATCCAAAACTTCAGTTTCCTTGTCCACGCCATACGGAACCTGAATCCAAAATTTTCCGGAAGCGGAAACGAAATGGCCGTGAGTAAGGTGTCCGCCGTGAGCCAAACTCATTCCCATAATTTTACTTCCTTGCGGAACTAAAGCCAGATAAACAGCCAGATTCGCCGGAGAACCGGAAAGTGGCTGTACATTTACGTGCCATTTTTTCGGAGAAAGCTTAAATGCCTTCAATGCCCTCTTAATGCAAAGATTTTCAATCTTATCTATTACTCTATTTCCTCCGTAATATCTTTTACCCGGATAGCCCTCCGCGTATTTATTGGTCAACTTTGAACCCAAAGCTTTCAAAACATCATCCGAAACATAATTTTCCGAAGCGATCAGATTCACCACGCTTTTTTGCCTTTTTTCTTCTTCTTTAATTAATTTTTCTATTTCTTTATCTTTCATAGAAATTATTTAATTAGAACTGAATCCCGGCCCCCTCCTTCGCCCCGCTTAGCGGGGCTTCAGACGGGCAAGCAAGGCCAGAATGACAAATAAAATTACTTGTTTATCATTTTCTGAACCTCTTCCAGTGCTCTTTCCAATTGCGGATCCCTTTTTACTTCAATATCTTTTTCAGTTATTTTCACTTCAATATCCGGAACAAGTCCGTTTTCTTCTATAATATAGCCGCTCGGCATTACCCATTTGGCAATAGTCATTTTGATCTGCGAACCGTCTTTGAGAGATTCCATTTCCTGAACCGTGCCCTTGCCAAAAGTTTTTTCTCCAATTAATTTTATTTTTCTATTGTCGCGCAAAGCGCCGGCTAAAATCTCTGAAGCGGAAGCTGAACCTTTGTTTACTAAAACTACGATTGGCATGTCACTAAAAGCGCCCGTACCATTGCTAGTAAATTTAGTTTCTTCTCCATTTCTAAACTGCTCACTAACAATCAATTTATCTTTTTCAAAAAACCAGCCGGCAATATTTACCGCTACTTCCAAATAACCGCCGGGATTATTGCGCAAATCCAAAACCATGCCCTTCATATCACCTAACATTATGGCCAAGGCTGTTTTGTAAAAAAGATACGGAGCTTTTTCATTAAAACTAAAAAGCTGGACATAGGCTATGTTGTCATTTTTTATTTCCCATTTTAAAGTAGGTATCGTAATTGTTCCTCTAACAAGAGAAACCTCGTGAGTTGTTTTGTCGCCATTGCTCAAAATAGTTAAAACAACCGTGGTGCCTATTTCTCCTCTGATTTTTTTAACCGCCGCGTTAACATCGGCTTTCAGAAGCGGTTTGCCGTCAACCTCTAGAATTTTATCGCCCGCTTTAATTCCGCCGCGCGAAGCCGGAGTGTCTTCGAGTGGCGCCACAACTACGACATAATCGTCTTTCACTCCCAATTCCGCGCCAATACCGCCAAATTCGCCCTGAATATCTTCCACAAATTTTTGGGAGTCATCGGGTTTGAAGAATGTTGTATGCGGATCACCGGCTGAATTAACCAGGCCCTCAATAGCTCCATAAACCAAATCTTGATCTTTAAGCTCGACTCCCTTGATGTGATTGGATTTTAATAAATCCCAAGCTTGCCAAAAAATATTGAAATCAGCGTCTTGTTTTGCCTCGCTCTCAATATTTGAAACGCCTTTAATTACTATATTTTTAGGAGTCTCGATTCCATAGTTATATCCAGAATAATAGCCGGCGCCGATCAAAACTAAAGATGCCAAAATTATTCCTGAAACAACCAGGGCCTTATTTATAAAAGCCCTCACGGATTTCCCTAAATCCCGCCTTGCGGGATCGGGCGAACATCCGTTAACTAACGGATGTTTTAGCCAATTTTTTATTTTTTCCAATAAATTTTTAAAATGTTTCATAAGATACTTATTTATTCTGTCTTAAAATTTATCTTTTGTAAAATCTCGTATTTTGCCCCCTTGCTGGACGGGCGCGATTCCATCAGATCCAAACTTTCGGCTTCAAAAAGCCAATTAAGATCTTTGAATTCTTTGCCTAACTCCGGCAGATCCTTTTTGGGAATATCCGCAAACCGATTCAGTGTCACATGAGCGTTAAATGCCCTGTTTTCCAGCTTGAACCGCGCTTTGTTTTTAATTAATTCATCTTCAAGAAATGTCTTAAGCGGAGAAATCAATTTCGAAGTCTCTTTTGATCCATTGAGCCAGATCATTCTCGCCGATCCTTCCATCGAACCATAAGAGATATCAGACAGAACTATCTCCGGCGCTTGGAATTTTTTAACAACCGCCTTCATTGATTCAATAATCGGCACTATCATTTCATCAGGCTGATAGCCCAAAAACACGATTGTTAAATGCCAATTATTCCTTCCCGTGTATCGCGCATCCGGTAGCATCACTTCCAAAGAATCATTTTTCCCGGCAATTCTATCCTTGATCTCTTCCGGAATATTTATGGCTATAAATAAACGTCTCATATATAATGTAATTAATTTTATCATACATATATGGAGGGACTAAATAACATAAAAAAGGATTATCTTAAAACCCTGGCCAAAAGAGCCAAGGAATCTAAAGTCTATAAACCATTCCAATCAACCGGTTTGATGCTTGCTGAAATTTTGGATGACTCTGAAAACAAGGCTATTTACATGAGGCTTTGTAAAATATATGATAACCAGGAATTGATCATAAAAGCCCGCGATGTGGCCGAAAGAAGAGGAATTGCCAATATGGGCGCTTACTTTATGAAAATGATCAAAGATGTAAGGAAATTAGAAAGGGAAAAGTTTACTTATAAAACAAAAAAGAAAAAAACCGAAAAACTAAGGCTCTGCAAATAAATAACAAATTACAAATATCAAATTTCAAA
>JBBTYU010000010.1:0-3244 GCA_038061675.1 Patescibacteria group bacterium
CCAGCGAAATCTTTCCTATTCCAACCGTAAATGCCGAATCAGTGATAAATCCTTGATAACTCACTCCGAAATCTAACTTTAAAATATCTCCGGATTTTAATTTGTATTTATTTGGAATACCGTGAACCACCACTTCATTTAAAGAAGCGCAAATAGAAGCTGGAAACGGATGCGCCGCGCCATGCGGCTGATAGCCCAAAAAGGCTGGTTCGGCTCCAGCTTCTTGAATTAATTTTCTGGCCAATGTATCCAAGTCCTTCAATACAACTCCTTCAAAAATATTTTTCTTAAGCTCCTTTGCCACGCTGGCCAATATCTTTCCAGAAACTTTTATTTTTTTAATTTGTTCTTGAGTTTTTATCAGCATACCGGGTCAGTAGAAATTCGATCAATAATTACATATGCGACTATATATTACTTAACTATTTTTATTTCCGGATAGTGATTATTTACAGATTATGTTCGCCAAGGGCGAACCAATCGAATTTTCACTGCCCAGCACGCTTATATTTTCTTTTTTACTTCTTCAAATACTTTAAATGGCTCGGGCTCTCCATTTACAACATTAACCACAAATCCCCTCTTTTTTAATTCTTCTAAAATTGGCTGTGTTCTATTTTTATACTCCTCTAATCTAACTTTAAGCTTCTCGGGATTATCAAAAACTCTTTTCTTTAAAGATCCCGCGCAAAGCGGACAAGAAGTAATAAGGCATTCTTTTTGATATAAAACCGGAGTTCCGCAAACCGAACAAACAGCGCGATTACTGTTTCTAAAAACTGAAGTTTCCGGCCTTACCTTTATATAAAGAATGCCCACGTTTTCCTTTCCATACAATTTCTCTAAAACATCTACGAGTCCGATATTTTCATTATCTCCAAAAGCCTCGAAAAGAGTTCTTGGCGAACCGCTAAAAACCATTCTAACTCCTACCCTTGCTAAATTTTCAGTTTTCTTAATAACAACTTCCTTTAATACCCAAGCCGGAGTATTCAATCTGCCAGAATCAAAAAGCTCTTTTTCTTTTCTAATATTTTCATCTTTTAAATTTTCGGGGTCATTTATAGTTTGTTCAATATTCTTCCCTGTATCAAAATGATAAAAACCAAATTTCTTTGATAATAAATCTGCCTGAGTTCCTTTTCCCGCTCCCGGCGCGCCATAAATTAAAATTACTTTTTTCATGCCTAATTTGTATTAATTTTGTTTATATAATTATAACAAAAAAGAGCTCACATTTGCGAACTCTTTTTCTTCTCTTTATCAAAACTTACAACTTTAAACTTATAACTTATCTTATATTCCCTCATATTCCCTCATCACCATCTGCGAATTAATCTGTTTTTTAATTTCCAAAGCAACTGATACCGCGATAAGCAAACTAGTTCCTCCTAAAGTCAAAGCTTGAATATTGGTAAAAATTACTACTATATTTGGAAGCACGGCAATAACGCCGAGAAATAATGCCCCGAAAAGAGTGATGCGGTTTATAACTTTGCTAAGATACTGACCGGAATGCTCGCCAGGCCTGATACCCGGAATAAAACCACCGCTTTTCTGCAAGTTTTTAGAAATCTCTATCGGATCAAAAGTCGCCGCGGTATAAAAATAAGTAAATATAAAAACAAGAAAAAAATAAATTATTGAATATATCACCTGATCATTCATAAAATTATTAACAATACCGGTTAATTTAAAAGAAAAATCTTGGGATATTATTACTGAAGCTTGGGCTAAAAATTGGGGCAAAAGCAAAATAGAAATGGCAAAAATTATAGGAATAACCCCGGCTTGATTTACTTTTAACGGCAAATAACTGGAAACTCCCCCATACATTTTATTGCCCCTCACTCTTCTGGAATAAGAAACCGGGATCTTCCTTTCGCCTTCATTAATAAATACAACACCGGCAATAACAACAATACTCAAGACCAAGAATATAATATATGTTGGAATTTGGCTTGGGCTGTAATTCAAGAAAAGTGCCTTGAAAGTTTGCGGAAGACCGCTAACGATACCGGCAAAAATCAACAAGGATACGCCATTACCTATTTTTTGCTCACTGATAAGCTCTCCCAGCCAAACCAAGAACATAGAACCGGCGGTAACAATGATAACGTTCCTGACAATATCAAAAGGCGAAGTAATTGTCAGGATCTGTTGAGACTGCAAAAGATTCAAAAAAGCGTAACCTTGCAAGGCCGCTAAAGGCACGGTAATGTATCTGGAAATTCTATTAAATTTAGCTCTGCCCATTTCCCCTTGCTCATAATAAAATTCTTTGAGGCGAGGAAAGATCATGGTCAAAAGCTGCATGATGATAGTAGCGGTAATATACGGACCAACGCCAAGCATAACGATAGAAAGTTTTCCTAAAGCGCCGCCGGAAAATAAATCCAAAAAACCCAACAATTGGCTTGACCCTAAAAACATTTTTAACCTTATCAAATCGACGCTCGGAATAGGAATAGCGGAAAAAATCCTAAAAACTAGTAACAAAGAAACTACTATAAGTATTTTTTTTCTTAAGTCTGGGGTTTTAAAAATTTGAATTAGTTTTTCCATGTATAATAGTGGACTAGCCACTAGCCACTAGTTCCTAGTATTTTGAATTTCCTAGTTGCTAGTCGCTAACTACTAATCGCTGTTTTTTATTTTACACTTCCACCGGCTTTTTCAATTTTTATCTTAGCTCCTTTAGAAATTTTTACGCCTTCAATTTTAACAGCCCTTGTTATTTCTCCCTTGTCCAAGATCTTAATTTCATTTCTAAAATCTTTTCCAAAATAAGCTTTTAATGCGTCTCTGTTGATAATTTCAGCTTTCATTTTTGATAAATCAGTCAAATTTAAAACTAAATTAAAATCAGATTTGGGCTTATTCCTATAACCTCTTAATTTTGGGATTCTAATCAAAAGATCTCTCTGGGCCGGACGAATACGATGTCCGGAACGGGATTTTTGTCCTTTAGTTCCACGACCGGCAGTCGTACCTCTCTTGCCACCCCTGGCAACTCTTTTTTCCTGCTTATTTTGTATTGGTAAATTATGTAACTGCATATATTTATTAAGCCCTTAATTGTTTCAATGCTTCTATAGTGGCCATGGCATTGGTTAATTTGTTTGGAGTTCTGCCTAAGCATTTTGAAGTGGCAGCTTTAACTCCAGCCAAAGTTGACAAACCAGCTACTCCGAGTGTTCCTGAAGCAGTGAGATTGGTAGCAGTTGATGCTCCCGCATTCAAA
>JBBTYU010000011.1:0-1144 GCA_038061675.1 Patescibacteria group bacterium
ATTCATGTACCACTGCATCATTATAACCAAAAGGTATAATATCTATTGGGAAAAATTCTCCGTATGAAAAAATTCTTCCCTTTTTATCAATATAAGGCATTTCTTTCATTTGTTTCTTTATTTTTTCTACTAAGATTTTACACTCCTCTTTGGTGTATTGTTTATTAAAGATACAATAATATTTTTTACGAAGTCCAGCACAAGCAAAAATATTTTCACTATTATAAACATCATCTGAATATTCTACGTTTTGTGAATAATAAACCCTATTACAAAAAGAAACCCTGCTGTCTCCAAATCCACTATGGACTTCATAAGTTTCACTCGTCCCCACTCCAACATGGTCTAAATCAGAAGAATCCTTTGCACCGCCGTAAGGAATAAAAAATGAGTAGCGAACATTTTCAGCTTCTGAAACTGAAAAAACATATTGACAGTTTTTTACTTGTTCTAAGTCATCTCCGACAGAATTAACTATATTTCTTATACTTGCATATTTTCTTGGAAAATCTAACGAGTGTTTCCAAAATTCTTTTTTTACTTTTTCCAGACTTTCAGGATCAGAAAGATTCATTTCCTTTAACTTTTTTTCGTATTCTTCTTTTGTATATTGCTGGTTAAAAATACAATGGCTTTTGCTTATCAAATTCGTACAACCAACACAATTAGAACAGTTTTTACAAGCATAAATAAACCAAGAATCTAAAGAATCTTCAGAGTAATATCCAAATCTTACTCGAAAACAATTTCTCAAATGAGCTGACTCAAAACAAAATTCACTTTTTTTAGAAAAATCAACATCCAAACAATTTTTTAAAAAGAAATTTTGGGCACAATAACTGGAATCTTCATAGTCACGTCCGCCAAAGCAAAGATAACTATTTTTTATATTGACTATCTGGTTGGTATATTCGCTATTCACAGCGAAATCTTGATATAAAGCTCTGCGAGGAATTGCTTTATAAAGTTCATAAAGTTGTTCAAAAAAATTCTTTAAAAAATCGTAATCTTTTCCACAACTCATGGGATCCCACTTATCAGAGATAAAGCAATCATTACAATACACAACATATTTATTTCTTGGATCATACATTGAAATTGTAGGTTTTTTACAAAGATCACAATCTTGTTTATATAAAGAACG
>JBBTYU010000012.1:0-1146 GCA_038061675.1 Patescibacteria group bacterium
TTAAATATTGGATTTTCTCATCCTGTAAAATTTGATATCCCGGAAGGAATCACGATTATTGTTGAAAAAGGAAATATTACGATTTCTGGAATAGATAAATATTTAGTGGGTCAGGTTGCAACTAAGATCAGAGCGTTCAAGAAACCAAATCCATACAGAGGAACCGGAATAAAATATAAAGATGAAATAGTTAAGAAAAAAGCCGGAAAGAAAGCTACTAGCGGAGCGGGAACAGCGGCGGCATAAAAGTGAATTATGAATTAAGAATAAAATTAGTATGGCAAATATAAAAGAAAAAAATAGAAAAGAAGAAAGGCGCCGCATTAGAAATAGAGCTACTATTTTTGGTACCGACAAAAAACCAAGACTTTCAGTTTTTAGGAGTAATTTGTATACTTACGCTCAATTAATTGATGATAATGCCGGTAAAACCGTTGCTTCAGCTTCTACTAAGGAATTAGTTAAAGCCAAGAAAGGAAAGAAAGTCGATCAAGCTAAAGAGTTGGGCGCTTTGTTGGCGGAAAAAGCTAAAAAATTAGATATAAAAGAAGTTGTTTTTAATAAAGGTCCCTATCTTTATCATGGAAGGGTAAAAGCTTTGGCTGATGGCGCTAGAGAAGCGGGAATTAAAATCTAATATATTTTATGAATAATCCAACTAATCTAAATAATCCAAATACTCCGGGCACTAGCAATCAAAATAGGGGCGGGGGCAGGCGTCCGCCGAGCCGTTTTAATAGAAGAGAGAAGCCTAAAATGGATGATTTTAAGGAAAAAGTTCTAGATCTTAGAAGAGTTACTCGCGTGGTAGCCGGAGGAAAAAGATTTCGTTTTAGAACTACTTTGATCATCGGAGATGAAAAAGGTACTGTTGGAGTTGGTCTTGGCAAGGGGGCCGATGTACAGGCCTCTATAGAAAAAGCTAAAATTGACGCTCGCAAACATCTAATAAAGATTAAATTAAATGGCAGGACTATTATTCATGAAGTTCAGGCTAAATTTAGCGCGGCTCATGTTAAGATAAAGCCAGCCGATGAAGGCCATGGATTAAAATCCGGCGGAGCTGTGCGCGTAGTTCTTTCTTTGGCTGGGGTTAAAGACGCCACTTCAAAATGCTTGGGCAGACCACCGAATAAATTAACCAAT
>JBBTYU010000013.1:0-3305 GCA_038061675.1 Patescibacteria group bacterium
AGCGAATCCTATATAGCACTGCGTACAAACGGATTGCTGACTGCCAATAGCTCCTTCTGAACTGGTAATAGCGCAATTTGCAATTGAATTTGTTCCGGAACTTTCTGCCGGCGTATTAGTATTTGAAGTGGTTTGGGTTGCTGGCGTAATTAAAAACTTCTCAACATTTACAGGAGTAAGCGTCGGGGCTTTTATAGAAACTAATTCTGGATTGATAGTATACAGAATAAGATAAGCTCCAAATAGCAAAAGGATGCCATAAATCGCTTCGGTAATTTGTTCTCTGGCTTCGTCTTTGCTGGTAAAACTTCCAGCCGATAAAGTATATTTAGCCGCCCCAATGATGATCATTAACAAAGCCACTACCCCCACTATGCCAAAGCCAAATTGATACAAGCGAGCCACGTATAGCGGGATTGATCCTGCATACCCTTCGGTTTTAGCGCATTTTGCCCCGCCGATTATTTTGACAATAGCGTTATCGCAAGGAATATCTACTATTACTTTATACTCGCTTCTTCCTGATTTTGAGAGTAGCCCGCTTACGAAACCGGTTCCGGTTGTATAAATAGAGTTTAGGGCGTTATAAAAAACAGAATCCGGTTTTGTTTCACATTTTAATGTATCGATATTCCATATACAAGTATCAGTTTTTAATTTACATATATCTACTGTTTTGCCTTCACATTTTGTTATATAGGTATCCCCACTTGGTAGCGTTATATTGCCTGTTTTACTGGCGGCTGTTTTTTCGGTCCAGAAACATTTATCTGATGCGTCCATAAAGCCACCTTTGTCTTCACAATTTTTTGTGGTCCAGGAACAGGTTCCCGTTGTAGGATTAATAGATCCACCTTTGGCTCTACAGTCGGCATTATCCTTTGGAGTTATTAGACAAAAATTGCCTGTGGTGCCAGTAATAATGCCGCCACTACTTTCACAGGCATTTTTTAGCGCAGTGGGATCAATTGCCGCTTGTGAGATATCAGGAATTATATTGATAATAAATATAATTCCTAGAAATAGAATTACAGAAATTTTTTTATATAAAATATTCATAATTATTTAATATCAAAATTAAATGTTTTTTGAGCGAATTCAAACTGGTCGTTAGTATTTTGAATAAAAAGATTAATGCCGGAATAATTATTTATTATATTATTTTCAGGAATATTCACAGAGAGCAGATTTAGACTATTATCAATTTTCTTGCCATCCACCTTCCAATTAAATAATAAATTATCAATGCTGTTTACATTGAAAAAATAAGAGATTGCCACAACTCTGTTTTCTCCAATATGAAATGCTTGATATGGATCGCTGGTATGCAATATTGCTTTTGGCGAAAAGGCGGACAGCGCGACAAATCGGCTTATTTCCGAAGAGGTCTTGTATTTGCTGTCCGTATAGTTTGACATAAGTATCTCCACCACGTCTTTATCGGAGTTGCTGATAAAAAGTTTTATTTTTTTAAGTCCAACGCCGGTTTGATATGGTTCGTGATTTATATTCCATTGAATTTTTTGCTTGGAAACATCCACGAATTTGCCCGCGGTATCAACTAAATCAAAACCGATTTCCACCATTGAATTTTTAATCGGCAAAACACGGCCCTCGTACACCGAAGGAACAAAATTTGAAGATCGCCAAGAAATTAAGAAGGTATAGTTCGGGGGTTCGGGGATAGGAGCAATGGGAGGAAGTTTTAACAAGGGTAAATTTAATCCCGTTTGAGCGCTCACCGAGAAGCCGAAGAATAAGCCTAATAAAGCAACGCAAACAGCGGGAAAATAGTATTTTTTAATGAAGTAAAAAATTTTCATTATATTATGTTAATTATACCCTAGGATTAAAATAATTTCTAATTGACCTAATTGCTCTAATTGACCTAAATAAATTCCCCTCCTTTGTAAAGGAGGGTTGGGGTGGATTTGGGTTTTGGAGTTTGAGTCATTATTTAGAAATTAGAAATTAGGTTAATTAGGTCAATTTATACTGTTGTTATTAAATCTTGCCAGTTACTTTACTAGCTTTTTTCGCGGTTTTTTCTATAAACTCTCCGGCCTTGCCCATTTTTCCCGCTATTTTTTCAAGTTTAGCCATTCCGATTTGGTCTACAAATGCTATTATGGCCCAACCAATAACCGAGGGAATCGCGCCACCCAAAACAGGAATACTCGTAACTGCGCCGGTTATAAGATTTATCGCGGTTATTTCCCCGCGCATTTTTTTAAAATAAAAGTATATCTGGCTTGCTCCTGTGCGCGGAACGCTGATTAAAGAGCTTAGTCCAAGCGGAGTAATTAGAAATACGAATACATCAGAAAGCGCGTAAAGTCCGCCGATAAATATAATTTCTGTCTTGGTGAGCTTTGGTTGATATTCCTCTTGGTCTTTGGTAGGAGTATATGGTTGTTTTGTTTCTTCCATAGTTTTTTTGTCATTGCGAGTCCGCATTGCGGAGGAAGCAATCCATTTTTTCCGTCATTGCGAACCGTAGGTGAAGCAATCTATCCATTATTGAGATTGCCACGGTCGCCTGTCGGCGACCTCGCAATGACAATTCGTTAATGCGTTAACTCGTTAACCCGTTAATTCTTAAGCATTTCTTTGCTTTAGGATTTGTTCCGGCTTTGTCGTGACTATTTTGTCTTCTAAATAGGAAGCAATTACTTTAATAGCCACGTGGTTTAAGCCGGCGAAGAAAAGCCCCTCGCCTATGGATGCTTCAAGTAAAAGAGTTTTTTCGCCTTCGGTAAGATTGAAAGATTTCGTCACCAGATCAATAGTTGACGGTGATTGTTTTAAGAGAAGCTGTAAAGAAGAGTTAGAAATAATCGGCCGGCCGTAGGGAGATTTTAAGAAGTCTTCTACGTCTTGAGTAATGGTAGTAACACCCAGGAAATACTTTCGGCAGCGTTTAACCAGACCAAACAAGAAAGATGCGCCGTCTTCATATTTCATCAATACCCAGGCCTCGTCTACGATTAAAACGCGTTTTTTAAGTTCGGCTCTAACAAGATTCCAAATGAAATTCAAGACAATATACATAGCAATCGGCCGGAGTTCTTCTTCCAAGTCCCTGATAGAAAAAACGATCAAGCGGTTTTTGATATCAATATTGGTCGGTTGATTGGTAAAACCGGAATAGCTTCCCTTGGTAAATTTATAGAGTCTTTGCGCCAAACTTTTTCCGCCATCCATATTTTCCAAAATTTTTTCCAGATCTTCCAATAAAGGCGGAGCGGCTTTTGAAAAATCCTTGCCGGGAGCAATATCGTGAGAAGCGTAGGTTTCGGTAATGG
>JBBTYU010000014.1:0-7371 GCA_038061675.1 Patescibacteria group bacterium
TTTTTATTTTTTTTGATATTATTTCATCACTTTCGCCCATAGCTCGCCTTTCTGAATGGCCGATAATTACATATTTCACTCCCAAATTAGCCAATTCTGACGCTGAAATTTCTCCGGTGAAAGATCCGCTCTTTATATCTTTATAAAATAGATCTTGGGCTCCAAGTTCGGCTTTTTTAATAATTTTTCCGACTTCTTCAATAAATACAAATGGCGGCGCAATTACAATATTTTTATGATCGCTTTTTTTCGCTATATCAATCGCGCCTTCTAATGTTTCCGGATTCATTTTCCAGTTAAAAACCACTAATTTATTTGTATATTTTGTTTTCTTATAAAGAATATTTAAAATACGCTCTCTGGTATTTCTATCTTTTAATACGTGCCAAATCATAGGAGAAACTGAAATTAGTATGATTAAAAGAACTATAAAAACAATATATCTGTCTATATTTGGAATAACATTTCCTAAATAGTATCCCAGCAAAGGCAATCCCATTCCCCAAAGAGCTCCGCCGATAATATTAAATGCCAAAAACTTAGAATATTTCATTTTTCCCACTCCGGCTAAAATTGGGGCGAATGTTCTGATGCCCGGCATAAACCTGGCCAAAATCACTGCCTTTCCTCCATACTTTTCATAAAACATCTTTGCTTTATTTAGATTGTCTTTATGGAATAAAAATGAATCCTCTTTTTTAAATATCATCGGCCCAACTTTTTTTCCGAAAGCATAACCAAAATTATCTCCGATGACAGCGCCGATAAATATTACAAATACCAAATTCCAGATATTTAAAAAACCCTGCGAGGCCAAAAACCCGGCCGTAAAAAGAAGGCTATCGCCTGGCAAAAAAAATCCAATAAAAAAACCCGACTCGGCAAAAACGATTCCAAAAATGCCAAGATATCCGACCGCTTTAATTAAAGGTATAAGATCAAACATGGTGTTGTATAGCTTTATTAGGAATTATTATTGGGATAGGTTCTTTATTCTGTTCCAATAATACCATTCCAAAACGTCCTTAGCGACAGGAACCGCGTTTAAACTTCCCTCCTTGGCGTTTTCAATTAAAACCAAAATCGCTATCTGTGGATTTTCTAAAGGCATAAATCCAACAAAAAAGGCGTTTGTTTTGGTATTATTTGAAACCTGGGAACTTCCTGTTTTACCCCCAATACTTATGGGAATACTGCTAAGCATATTGGCTGTTCCATAAGGTTTACTCACGGCATCGCCTATTCCCTTTTTAATTTCTTTTATATAATTTCCTAAATTACTGAAATCAATTAAAGTCTCGCTAGCTGTATCTTTTAATAAATGCGGCTTATAAAAATATCCCCCATTTCCTATGGCGGCAATTTGAGAAAGCAATTGAATCGGAGTGACTAACAAATCTCCCTGCCCAATACTTACATTGTATGTATCGCCTATTCTCCAGATATCATTTTTCTTAGCTTCTTTTTGCGCCGGATCAGGCAAAAAGCCCTCGGCCTCACCGGGCAGATCAATTCCTGTTTTTTTACCGAAGCCGAATTTTTGCCAATATTCTTTAAGCTTATCAATTCCCAAACCTTTTTGATCTTCTCCTCCGTAGGCGGAAAATCCGCCGCCAACTTCATAAAAATAAATATTGCTGGATTTTGCCAGAGCCGAATAAATATCTACCCAGCCATTCGCCTTCCAGTCTAAAAATCTGCTCGGTTTTGACGGATCGTATGGATTTGGTATTTCAATATAGCCTGCCGAATAAATTTCTTTATTTGGATCAATAATGCCTTCGGCTAGAGCAGCTAATCCCACCATCGGTTTTATAGTTGAGGCCGGAGTATAAGATCCGGAAACAGCTTTATTGAAAAGCGGGGCATAGACAGAATTTAAAATTTTATTTTTTTCAGCATTATTTCCAGATTTAGAAAAAACATTATTATTAAAACTCGGCAAACTAATAAGGGACAAAACCTCTCCATTTTGAGGATTAATAGCTATGCCTACAGCCGAATTTCTTCCCAAATTTATCAATGCCTGGTTGAGGCTATTATAAAAATAATTTTGCAAATCAGCGTCTATTGTAATCGCCAAGCTTTTTCCATTGCTAGGCTCTTCAACTATTTTTTTATCAAAAATATTGCCCTTTGCGTCCCTATAAGCGATGGTTTTGCCGTCAATTCCTTTTAAAATATCATTATAATAAAATTCTATTCCAGTTTTTCCCGCTATTTCATTGCCTTTATCGCTCATGCCTGTATAGCCTAAAATATGGGCAAAGATAGGCCCATTAATATATTGGCGCTTATAATCGTCTATTATTTCAACGCCTTTTAAATTCAAAGCTTTCAATTTTATTATTTTTTCCGAATCAATATTTCTGGTTAAAATAAAGGATGGCGATTTTTCAATATTTTGACCTGAAATTTTTAGATCAATTTCGGATCTTGGCATCTCCATTATTTCAGAAAAGCCTAAAATATCTTTTTCCGTATTTCCCAAAAAGTCTTTAACTTTTAGAGAGAGGCCGAAGGCCGGTATGTTTTCCACTAGCGGTTTTCCATAGCGGTCATAAATAATGCCCCTATTGCTTGGATCATAAATTTCCTTGCCAACATTAGCTTCAGATCTAAGGCTGTAAAATTCGCTCTTATATGAGCCCAGATATAAAACCCTCAAAAAAACTAAACTCCCCATTAAAATTATTGCCGCTATGATTAAAATAAAAGCTTTTCTAGATACTGGAAGCTCCAAATGATTTAAATTTTTATGCGAAGAAAAACTGTCAAAAACAGCCTCTTCAAAAAAAACCTCTTCTTTTGATGAAAAATCTTTCTTTTTCATATTAAGATTAATTCTTATTATACAGAAACCCAAAAAATAAACTTATTAATACGTTATAGGACAGTTCCAAAATAAATATATTAAAATTATTAAAAATAAATTTAAAATCAATTAATAAATAAAACAAAGTCGTCAAAATTAAAGTGAACAAAAAAGAATGCAAGAATATGCTCTCGCTTAAATATTTTTTAAAATAAAAAGCTGACAGCATCAATAAACCAAAAAAAGCCGCTTCTTTTGAAATAAAAGCGGAATAATTTAAAGAAATTAAAGATATTAAAACTAAAATTAGGTATCTCCAGAATTCTTTTTCAGAAAAAATAAAAACAACCAATATAGCCAAAACAAAATTCGGCTTTACGCCATTAAAAATTATAAGGGAGAAGCTTTGGGCCAAACTAACTATAGAAATTAGGATTATATCTAAAAAAAATCCTATCTTTTCTTTCATAAAATTAATTTTTTAAAGTTTCAAAATTTTTTATAACTAAAACGTCTTGCGGCGAAGTTGAGTTATAATTAGTTTTTAAAAAGGCTTTTTTAAATAATCCGGCTGTATCTGTATCTGTATTTTTATTTTCAATTATTTGAACTTCCCCTAATTTAAAACCATAAGGAAAATTTTGATCGGCATTATAAACAATTTCTCCATTTTTAATATTCTTGCTTTTTTCAATCATTTCTAGGGTTGGAGGAACGCCGCCTTTTAACAATGCGTCTACCTTATTTTCTCCAATTTTAACGGCAACGATGAAATCTTTATCAAAAATTGTTCTAATTAAAGCAATATTTTTATTAACTTTAATCACTTGGCCCAATAAAATTCCAGGCGCGGCCGCGACAGATTGATCTTTTTGAATACCGCTTATTTCACCATTACTAATACTTATCAGATTTTGATTATTGAACGGATAAGAAGAAAAAACTTTTGTATTAAAATATTCCCATCCATTTTTTTTAATGCTTTCAGCCAGAAGCTGATCAGCCTTTGGCTGAAAATTTTCAGCAATATAAAGTTCTGCTTTTAAAGAATCCCTTTCCAATTCTAGCCTTTCAATTTCACTTTTGATGTTTAATGAAGATGAAAAAAAATCTTTAATAAAAATTAAATTATTGTTAAATAACAAAATTAATAAAACTACGATTACCGCAAAACGGATAAAAATCATATTTTAATCTCTTTGGGCCTCAAAGGATTATTTACTAAATATGAATACTTTGTAAGATTTTCAGCTATCATTCCGGCGCCTCGCGCAACGCAAGTGAGCGGATCGTCAACAATTATCGTGGCCACAGTAATCTCTTTTTCAACTAATTTATCTATGCCCTTCAACAAACTTCCTCCACCGCAAATAAAAATACCTCTTTTCAGAACGTCTCCGACTAATTCAGGCGGAGTTGTTTCTATTGTTTCCTTTATCGAATCTGTAATTATCTTTAAGGATTTAGAAATTGCCGCTCTAATGTGAATATCTCTGACAATTACTTCTCTTGGCAATCCCGTCGCCATATCTCTGCCCCTTATAGGCAAATCCATTTTTTGATCTAAGGGCAAAGCTGATCCTATATTTATTTTTAATTCTTCGGCCGTAGGCTCGCCAATGGCCAAATGAAATTCATCCCGAATGAACCTGACGATGTCTTCATTTAACTTATCTCCGGCAGTTTTAATACTCTTGGCGTTTACTATGCCACCCATAGAAATTACGGCAATTTCAGTGGTGCCTCCGCCAATATCAATAATCATATTAGAAGTTGGTTCGTCGATTGGCATTTTAGCCCCTAAGGCCGCCAAGAGCGGTTCTTCAACAACATAGACCTTGCCAGCCCCCGCGCCAATTACCGCGTCTTCAACTGATTTGCGCTCCACCTCGGTAAGATTGCTGGGCACGCCTATTACCGCCTTATTGTAATTAAAAAAGTTTGACGGTCCGACTGCCCTTTTAAACAAAAAGCTTAGCATTTCTTGGGTCATTTCAAAATCAGAAATAACGCCATTGATAAGAGGCCTGATTACAGTAATATGAAGCGGGGTTCTGCCGATCATTTTTTTAGCTTCCTCGCCGATGGCCACTATTTGCCCGGTTTTATTATTGATAGCGGCAATTGACGGTTCATTTATAACTATGCCTTTGCCGGCCAGATAGATTAATGAATTAGCCGTGCCAAGATCAATTCCGATATTTTTTGAAAAATAATCAAATATTTTCATGCCATTTTTGCCCAAGAGGGCCAGTTAATTTATTAACGCAGCCCGATTGGCCGCAAAAGTGAGCACTCTGTTAAATAAGATTTGAGGCGACTTTTTATAAACATTTTACCATAATAAGCTTTAAAATATTTTCTATCCATATATAACATTTTTTAATCCTCAAATCTTAATTTTGCCATTTGGACAAAATTATTTAACAGGGTAAAGATCTTTTTCAAAGCTCTTTATTAATTCTTTTTCTGTAATCAAATCCGCACTCTTTGACCCTCTTATTTTTAATTCAACTTTTTTGGCCGCCAATGTTTTTTCACTGACTACTACCCTGTTCGGAATACCCATCAGATCTGCATCATTAAGCTTTTCTCCTGTTGAAGCATCTCTGTCATCATACAATACTTCTACGCCGCTCTTAACCAATTTTTCATATAAAGCATTAGCTGCCTTAGTTACTTTACTATCCGGATCTTTACCGCTTAATTCAACTAAGTGAACTTGAAATGGGGCCACTGTTTCAGGCCAAATAATTCCATATTCATCACTAAATTCCTCTACAATAGTTCCCAAAACCCTGGTCGGTCCAATTCCATAAGAACCCATTATTACAGGCTTTTTCTCGCCATTTTTATTTAAAAATGAAATTCCAAAAGCTTCGGAAAATTTAGTTCCTAACTTGAAAATATTGCCTACTTCAATAGCTCGGCCAGATTGTATCGGATTCTTGCAATTTTTGTGAGCTTCGGGTTTATAAACTTCTTGATTTTGGCCGAAACCGCATTTTTTGCAATAAAAGATAGTATCTTCTCCGGCAGGATTAAGAACCTGAAATTCATGAGTATACTCTTTCGTAAAGTCCCCGCCCCCAGTTTCACAAATTATAGTCTTAAGACCAAGTCTTTTGAATATATTCTTATAAGCTTTAATAACTTTTTCGTAATATTTATCCAGATCTTCTTTTGATTCGTGAAAACTATACAAGTCTTTCATGGAAAATTCGCGTCCGCGCAAAAGTCCGGCTTGAGGCCTGACCTCGGCTCTGAACTTGGTTTGAATTTGATAAACAGCTTTAGGAAGATCTTTATATGAATTTATAAATCTCGCGGCTATGGCAGAAACAACCTCCTCGTGAGTCCAGCCAAGACCATATTCAAAATCTTTTCCTCGATGCGGCTCGAGAACAAGTTTGTCTTGATCAACAGTGCCAGTTGAAGTTTTATAGATTACACTAATCCCCCATCTGTTGGACTTTTCCCAATATTTCTTTTGAATCAAAGAAGGCATCAAAAGCTCTTCCGCGCCAATAGCATTTATCTCTTCTCGGATAATTTTATTTATTTTTTCTAAAACTTTTAAGCCTAAAGGAAGCAATGTATAGACTCCGGCGGAAGATTTATCTATAAATCCGCCCCTAAGTAAAAATTGGGCGTTTTTGGACGCTTCGCTCTCAGAAAGTTTCCTTGATGTCTTTGCGAATAATTGAGATTGCCTCATGGTACGTTGATTATTTTATTTTAATCCAAAATCCTCAATAAAACAACGCTCTACATTCGTTCAACTAACAACCTGCAAAACATCCTTATATTCTCGGGTTTATAAGGATGTTGTTTTAGAAAAGATTGATTACATCCTTAATCGTTGTAAATAGAAACAAAGAAAAAAGGACGATAAAGCCAAATCCATTCGCCATCATTTGAGTTTTTTGGCTCACGGGAGAGCCTTTTATTTTTTCAATTAAAACTACCATAAACCATCCTCCGTCTAGTATTGGGAATGGTAAAAAATTAAAAATTACGAGATTTATTGAAAGAAAAGCTAAAAGCTGAATAAAATAAATAAGTCCCGCCTTAGAAATCAATGACCCCATGGCAAAAAGACCGATTGGACCCATCAAATTTTGAAAAGCTGAAGAATCCGTAAATAATCCTCCAATTAAAGAAATATATCCGCCCAAATAAGAAACAATTAAATTGATTGAGGTTTTAAAACTTTCAATAATACCTTTTCCTATCCCAACTTTTGCCGTACCTGTTTCACTGTAATAAATTCCTAAAATTTCTCCTATTTTAGAACTTTCTTCCGGAAAAAGAACCGATATATTTTTTTCAGAACCGTCTCTTTTTATTTTAAAATCCGCTTCTTTGCCGGCGCTTTGTTTCAAGTAATTATTAAATTCATCAGCGTTTTTAAAATTCAATATTAAATCCCCTTTTTGAAATCCGGAATAGTAGGCAAGGCTTTCCGGTTTGATATCCGCCACAAAAATTCCTTGCGGAATACCGATTATCATAACCAAGAAAATCAAAAACCATCCTAAAAAGAAGTTGATTAA
>JBBTYU010000015.1:0-5040 GCA_038061675.1 Patescibacteria group bacterium
TCTAAATAGAAGATTATCAAAAAGCTGATTTTGATAAGTCATAAACATTTTGTAAAACTTCGCATCCACCTCTTTTCCAATCAGCCTATCTAAAATTTTATAATATTCATCAACAGATTTTTCGGATACAAGATCATTAATTTCCAAGGATCGATATACATTCAACCACAGCAGATCAATAGCTTCATAAAAATCCCCGGATTGATCAATTTTTTTATTCAAAAGTATGTCGGTTAAGCCGGCCTCTTTTTTAATATAAAGATCACTTTCTATTCTTTGAAAAATAGAGTGGGGGAGGATTTTAATCCTTATATAAAGATCTCCGGATTCCGCGCCTTTTTCTCCCGCTTCGCCGGCCCCGGTTATTTTTATAATTTGTCCATCGCTAATGCCCGGCTCAATAAAAAAATTAATCGTCTTTTTTTCTTTGTTTTTTCCGGAGCCCGAACACTCTCGGCAGGCCTTTTTTGGTATTTGTCCGGCGCCTTCGCATTTTGGACACACCCTAACTTGCGCAAATTGTCCGAAGAAAGTTCTTTTTATTTCTTTTATTTCTCCCTTTCCATCGCAATTAGAACATTTTTCAGAACCTTCTTTTTCCATATAGCCCAGTCCGGAACAGTTTTTACATCTAACAAATACATTGTAAGTTATTTCTTTATTAGCGCCCCTAAAAGCCTCTTCTAAGATTATTTCTTGTATGGTTTCCAAATCAGCTCCTTTTCTTTTTCTGCCGGCAGAAGATCTCCCCCTACTGCCTCCGCCGCCAAAAAATGTTTCAAAAATATCTCCTAAATCGCCAAAACCGCCAAAATCTCCGCCCGTATTATTTCCCTGATTAAATTCGCTGAAATCAAATCCGCCAAAAGGATTGCCTTGTGGATAGCCATATCCGCCACTTTGCCCCATATTGCTGAAAGAATCGCCGAATTGATCGTATTGCGCGCGCTTTTCTTTGCTGGACAAGATTTGATAGGCTTCGTTTATTTCTTTGAATTTTTTCTCATCTCCTCCGGATTTATCAGGATGGTGTTTGTGGGCGAGTTTTCTGTAGGCATCTTTCAGTTGTTCCGGGGATGCGTCTTTAGCCACTCCCAATATTTGGTAGTAATCTTTTTTCATGAATATATAATGCCAATCTACAAATCCGCAGACGAATACGAATGATACAAATTATCAATTTTTAATTCTTTATTCGTGGCATTCGTATATATTCGTAGATTTGTATTATTTTGTGTTATAACACAATTATTTCTTTGCTGATTTGTTGATAGCTTAATTTGACGAATCCTAGAGCCATAAGTATTTCATAGAATAAATATATGAAAACATATATAAGCCAATAAAATATCCAGAAAAAACTTTTAATTGTTAAAAATATCAATAAAAATGCTGATCCAAAGACAGCCCATCTTACAGTTTGATCGAGATTTTTAATCTTATCATTTACAAAATTATAAACTCCGTCAAGAATACTTTCATCGGATTTTATTGTTAGTCCTATGCTTTGAAATGACGCTTCTAACACCTCTTTTGGCAGGTTATTTTCCTTGGCTATTTGAGAAATAGTCATCTCAATTGAAATTTTTTTAATTCCCAGTTTTAAATAGTTGTCAGCTATTTTAATGAGCATTTCAGTTGGAGCCAGTATGCTTTTTATTAAGTTTTTTGAAACATTTATATTTTCAGGGAAAAATGGCTGGGAATAAATCACGGAAACTAAGATTATAATAGCGGTAACGATCTTGGGAACTGAAAACTTGGCAATTTTAATAACGTTAATTATTAATTGGTTTTTAAGTTCGCGCTGGCTCTTTTTAATTGAAGCATAAAGCGCTAAATAGGCGAGGACTATCGCCATCAGCAGTATTAAAGAGTAATTGTTAAAAATTAAAAACGAAGCTAGTCCAAGCGTTTCGCCTATGGCGATAAGCGTATTTAAGCTTGTCGATTTAACAAATATAGATTGCAGAAAAAAAATAATAATAAATAAGAAAATAGATACCGCCACTAAAGTAAAATTACCGGCATCGGGTTCTTTGTATACAAGATCGGCGAAGTAGCTTGAAGCGATAGCGGCAAGAACGCCCAATCCGGCTATTATAGAGATTTTTAGGGTGGACGTATCTACTTCCGCGACATCATTTTTTAGAAGTAAATTTGAACTATTGTTTGTATTAAACATGCCTGGTCAGTAGAAATTCGATAATTATTACTATTTTACGACTTAATTTATATTTACTATTAAACTTTACCGGTCAATGATTTATTTCAATTACTGTCGCCTCTGAGGCGACCAATCGAATTTTCACTGCCCGGCATGTTAATTTTGTTTATTTTTAAATTATATCACACTAGGTAGGAATCTAGTTTCTGTTCTTTCCGTCATTGCGAGGAGTCCGCGACGTGCCCCCGCACCTATGAGTAGGTGAGGGGGCGTGGCAATCTCATGATATGGATTGCTTCGCTTCGCTCGCAATGACAGAAAAAGCGTTTACGATGATGGGATGAGAGATATTATTTAAAATTATTTTTGCTGATCTTCGCTTGGCTGAGGATTTTCGTTCGGTTGCGGATTTTCATTCGGCTGTTGCGGATTATTTTGATTGCCGTGCATAGCTTGGCCGATCTTTTGCATTTCAGCAGACAGCTCTTCGGCGGCTTTTTTGATGGCTTCAGTATCAGCGCTTGTTTTTAATTCCTTTAAAGATTCAACTTTTTTGTTGATAGAATCTTTTATTTCCTGGCTCACTTTATCGCCTGCTTCTTTCAAAGCTTTTTCAGCGGTATAAATCAAGCTTTCCGCCTGGTTATGGGCTTCGGCAAGATCCTTTTTCTTTCGGTCCTCCTCGGCATATTTAACAGCTTCATTTTTCAATTTTTCTATTTCTTCTTTTGAAAGATTGGTGCTGGCTTCTATTTTTACGGACTGGACTTTGCCGGAAGCTTTATCTTTGGCTGACACGCTTAAAATGCCGTTAGCATCTATGTCAAAATTTACTTCAACTTGAGGCATGCCTCTTGGGGATGGCGGGATTCCGTCTAAAATAAATTTAGCTAGAGTTTTATTTCCGCTGGCCATTTCTCTTTCTCCCTGTAAAATATGAATTTCAACAGAGGTTTGATTGTCCGCGGCGGTAGAAAATATCTGGGATTTCGCGGTCGGGATCGTGGTATTTTTCTCAATGATCTTTGTAAACACTCCGCCCATTGTTTCTATACCCAAAGAAAGGGGAGTGACATCCAAAAGCAAGACGTCTTTTATGTCGCCCTCGGGTTTTCTGCCCTCATCCTTAGCTGATAAAATTTATCCTTGAATTCCGGCGCCGATAGCTACGACTTCGTCCGGATTTACGCCCTGGTGCGGGTCTTTTCCGAAGAGTTTTTTTACAGCTTCTTGAATTGCCGGCATTCTTGTTTGTCCGCCGACCAATACTAATTCGTCTATATCTTTTATTTCTAACCCGGCGTCTTTTACCGCTTTCTTAGTTAGATCAATAGATTTATCAATGTAGTCTTTAACCAATTCTTCCAGTTTTGCCCGAGAAAGTTTTAACAAGAAATGTTTCGGACCGGCAGAATCAGAGGTAATATATGGAAGATTTATTTCGGTTTCAAAAGAAGTGGAAAGTTCATGCTTGGCTCTTTCAGCGGCTTCTTTTAATCTTTGTATGGCTAAAGGATCTTTTGAAAGATCAATTCCTTCAATTTTTTTATATTCAGCAACGAGGTGCTCATTTATTTTTTTATCAAAATCATCGCCGCCGAGATGGGTGTCTCCGCCGGTGGCTAAAACTTTTACGTCTCCGCCGAGCTTGTCAAAATCCACTTCTAAAATGGAAATATCAAAAGTTCCTCCGCCGAAATCGTAAACGGCGACCTGTTCATTTTTTTGTTTGTTCAGACCATAAGCCAGCGCGGCCGCGGTCGGTTCGTTGATAATCCTCCTTACTTTAAGTCCTGCGATCTCACCGGCATTTTTTGTAGCTTGTCTCTGGCTGTCATCAAAATAAGCGGGGACAGTGATGATGGCTTCGGTGATCTGTTCGCCGAGCTTGGCCTCTGCGTCAGCTTTTAATTTGGCGAGGATCATGGCAGAGATCTCTTCCGGTGTATACCATTTGTCTCCCATTTTTATTTCTACTCCGCCGGTAGATGATGCGCGAAGATCGTAAGTAAGCCATTTCTTGTCATTTTGCACTTCTGCGTCGGAAAATTTTCTTCCGATAAGTCTTTTTACGGAAAATATCGTATTTTTTGGATTGGTTACCGCTTGTCTTTTTGCCAAAAGACCGGTCAATCTTTCATTGGTCTTATTTAAAGCGACAATAGAAGGAGTTGTGCGCGCTCCCTCGGCATTTTCTAAAATTTTCGTCTGTCCGTCCACTATCACCGAGACTGCTGAATTAGTTGTTCCTAAATCTATACCAATTATTTTACTCATATTTTTATTTTATATATTATTTTTTTAATTATCTTTTTTACGCAAGTAATTGATAACATACCAAACTGCGACAGAGAGCAATATAATATTTGTATTTATTATTCGTAGTGGAGTTAAAATCGGATCTCCGTCCGCAATAGCCCCGAGTTTTGTTAAGGACAATGCAGAGACAAGTAATATAAAAAAGATTAGAATATTTACTCCCATAAAAAACCTTTTATTTTTATCCATTTTTTTAATTTTTATTTATTTAATTTTTTGTAATTTGTTTTTCTGTCATTCCCGCGAAAGCGGAAATCCAGATTTTCTAGTCGCTAGTGGCTAACTTCTATCTGGCTATCTTGACTTTTGTCGGCCTTATTACTTTTCCATTTAATTTCCAGCCCTTAACCATTTCTTCCAATATAGTTCCGCTTTCCTTATCTGATTCTTCCTGCAGCATTGCTTCGTGAAGCGCCGGGTCAAATTTTTCTCCTAAAGCTTTTATTTTTTCAAGTCCCTGTTTGTTTAATATTTTTTCAAGCTGGGAATAAATTATTTCTATTCCCTTTCTTGCTTCCGGATCCTTGGTGGCTAGCATTGATAGTTCAAAGCTA
>JBBTYU010000016.1:0-1319 GCA_038061675.1 Patescibacteria group bacterium
ACTAATCACTATTTATAATATCCTATTTTTCTTAACCAATAATCATTTTCCCATTCCCAAAGTTTTTTCGCCGCTAAAAAAGCCGCAAAATCGGATTTCCAAAAAGGAAATTCTTGAATTTCCGTAACTCCGGTTAAAGCCGACCATTTGTGATCGTCATTGATGCACATCGGCTTAATCCCTTTTTTAATCTTATCTCTGCCGCCTTTGGGCCTAAGCGAAGCGCCGCAACGCAAACATTTTTTAGTCTGATCAATTCTTAAAATCCATCTGGTTTCTAAAGATGGAATTTCATCTAAAAGCGCTTCAATATAAGCCGAGGTTTGAAGATTATAATCGCGATAAATAGCTTGTGAGGTTTTTATGTCCAGCACGCCGAATTTGCCATCAATCAAAGCTAGCGCATCAATCGTTCCGGCATACTTATGAGTGGGATGAAAAATTCTTTTTTCCACCATATCTTTTTCAACATGAATATTTGTTTTTTCAAAAAATTCTAAAAAGGCGTCAACTGCCGGTTTTATATTTTCGGGAATTTCCACGCTATCGCCTACCATAATTTTTTCCACAACTTCGTGTATCAGCGTTCCTTCCTTGGCTGAATTTTCCGTCATAGTTTTGGCGGCTTCGTGACTGGGCATATCGCCATAAAATTTATAAAGCGCCGGTTTAGACTTTATTTCCAATATTTTCGTGACGCGCGGATACCAACGCCCGTCAATTTCATAACCGCCGGATTCTCTAAAACTTTTTTCGTCTTTGTAGTAAGCCATTTCCTTAATAATTTATTTAATCGTCATTGCGAGGAGTCCGCGGCGTGGCAATCCATTTGTTTGCGAGATTGCTTCTCCGCCAGCTGGCGGATCGCAATGACGGATGTTTTAAATTTAAATATTTAATGCGCCCAAAACATACGGCCTGAAAACCATGCCCAAGATAAAAACTATAATAAATAAAATTGTGTAAATTAAGATTTGTTTAAGCATTTTGTTTGGCTGCGGGTCAGGGACTCGAACCCCGATTTTCGCTTCCAGAGAGCGACGTGCTACCTTTACACCAACCCGCAATATTTATTTATAATCTCTAAAACGTAAAACTTTCATTGCCCTATATACTTCCTCCTTTTTTGAAACCTGAATTTGATTTATGCTTCTATGCGGATAAAAACCGAGGATCTTCATTAGATTATAGACATTATTAAGCATCGACCTATTTCTATTAGAAAAAAATAGTTTATGGGTATATGTTGGTTTATGAACACAGAAACTGCCCTCTGCTTCATAAAGACCACGAAGATATCTTACTATATATTCCTCATT
>JBBTYU010000017.1:0-1111 GCA_038061675.1 Patescibacteria group bacterium
AACGGCGTAATGGAAAAAATTTTTACGGCCATTGAAGCCAACGACGATTGGGAAGTAAGAAGGTAAGAACCTTGCAAAATTTCTCTCTTTCTGTTAATCTAAAATCAGATTTAGTGTTTTTTTCAGCTCATTTAAATAAAATAATGAATGATCATTATTTATCGTAATTCTTTAACCTTTTTAGATGGAATAGGAGGAATAAATATGCGCATATTGAATGTTGAAATAAAATTGCCAAAAAAGGCAGGAGATGTAGATGTTGATTATTCGGATAGAGTAACAACCCCTTTGATTAAAGAGGGAAAAATTACAGTGCCGTTGGCCTTAGGAGTTGGAATTTATCCAATTTGTAATGGGATGCAGATTATTATTGATGCAAAAAATAAACGCAACAGGTGTTATTTTGGCGGGACTGACAATTCTCCCGAAAAAACGCCATTTTTAACCGAAGTTGAAGCGGATAAACTTTCAATTTTCTTCAATGAAGGAGAAGAAGCGTTTTACGACAGCTTTATACCAGATGAAATAGAGTTTTTTTCCCGACACTCCGGCAACCACTTTCAGAAACAACTTTTTGGGACAAAAGAACTACAAAAATACCCCAGTATTATAAAAAGACAGGGCGATATTTTTGCCGTTCCTGTCCCATATGACGGGGAAGAGATTGAAATATTAATTGGATTGATTGATTCAGGGGAGAATACTGTTTGTTATCATGAATTTTGCCAAACCAAAATTGATGGCAACGGCATAAGATTATTTTCAACTCGGCATACTTTAAAAGGCGAATATATATCAGGCGAGAGATTTTATATAGCAAAAGGAATAATATCCGCGCCTGACCATCATCCGCTTATTTTGACGGACAGATTCCATCTTGTGATGAGAGCCGAGGGTGTTATTGATGATGATTAAATATTGATCAAGTTGCAGATAAAAAGCCGTTGTCTCTTGTGGATACAACGGCTTTTTCATTTTACGGACGATATTTCTGTGCTATAATGGGAATAACTTATGGCTAAGGAAAATACCAAGGAGAACAAAGGCAAAAAGGGCGATTATACGGCTGACGACATCTATATTCTGGAAGGGCTGGAGCCGGAGCGCAAAA
>JBBTYU010000018.1:0-3486 GCA_038061675.1 Patescibacteria group bacterium
TCCGTCACTTTCGCCGCCTCGTTCACATCAGCAAAATCACGGACACGGCGAAGCAATCTATTTGCCGTTCTTGGCGTAAATCGTGAGGCCTTAGCGATCATATTTAAAGCAATTGGCTCTATTTCCAAATTCAAAAGCTTAGCAGAGCGCTGGACTATAGTTTCAATATCGGGGATCTCATAATAATCAAGTTTAAAAGTCGCGCCAAAACGGGAACGGAGCGGACTGGAAAGCAAATTGGCGCGGGTAGTAGCTGCGATCAAAGTGAACGGCGGAAGATCTATGGCAAGAGTCCTGGCGCCGGCTCCTTTTCCAACTATCAAATGCAGTTTTCTATTTTCCAAAGCCGGATACAAAACTTCCTCAATCATATGGTTGAGCCTGTGCGCTTCATCAATAAACAAAACATCTCCTTTTTCTAAGTTACTTAAAATTGCCGCCAAGTCTCCCATCTTTTCTAAAGCCGGGCCGGAAGTAATTTTCAAATTGGCATCCATTTCTTTGGCAATTAAATACGCCAAAGTGGTTTTTCCAAGACCCGCCTGTCCATAAAGCAAAAGATGGTCGCTCACTTCGCCGCGTTTTTTGGCGGCATCCAAAATAGTCTTCAAATGTTTTTTAATCTTTCTTTGCCCAACATAATCATCCCAGCGAGAAGGCCTTAGGGCTAGGTCTATCACTTCATCCTCTGGTTTTTTATTCGTGGATTTATTTACCATAAACTTTTATTTCCAATGTTTTTTAAAATTGAATTTCTAATTACTAATTTTTAATTTCTAATCAATTTCAAATGTCTAAATATTAAAATTTAAAACATTGATTAAAAATTTATAATTTAACATTTATACTTTTCATCAAATCCATCTCTATGCCCTAAAAATAACAAAGAAAAAATATATTAACAACCTCCGATGTCCGAAAACATAATTCGGAGAATATTAGGAAGTCCGACTTCCAAAGAAAAGATAGAGATAATATTTGGGAAGTCGGACTTCTTGAGACATCGGAGGTTTTTTTGCTTCTAATACCCATACTCCGACACAAACCCAGGGGGTTGTATAGGGGCTTGACAGATATTTGGTATTATGCTAGTATTACCAAGTAATGATCGTTGAAAGAGTTTAATAGTCTGTGGGCGGGAATTGATTTTATATGGACGGTTTGGCTCCGGCGAGACCTATCCTATATGCAATTCTAATCTTTTTAAAAATTTATTTTTGAAAGGCCCTACAAACTCTTGCCGTTAACGCGGCATGTTGCCCACAGACTATTGCACTCTTCGCCTTAATCCCCTCACTCTAACAGAGTGAGGGGATTTTTGTTTCGGTTTGTCATCCCGGCCACCGAGCCGGGATCCAGAAACAGAACTGGATTCCCGCCTTCGCGGGAATGACAGAAATTTTAGTTATTTGGACATTTCGTCATTGAGATTTGATTAGAAATTAGAAATTAGAAATTGTTTTAGTTCTCGAGTTCCTCGAGAGGTCCCGTAATCTTTTCCACTTCCTCAAAAGTAGTAAGTCCCTGAATAGTCTTTAAAATTCCATCTTCTTGCATAGTCACCATTCCTTTTTTTCTGGCCAGCTCGTCAATTTCAATTTCGCCTCCGCCTTTTATCAAAACATTTTCTATTTCTTTATCAATTTTTAATAATTCATAAATAGCCACTCTGCCTTTGTAACCGATTCCGCTGCATTTATCACAGCCAACTGCTTTATAAATATTAAAATCTTTATAATTTAATTTATTTACTCTAGCCGGCAATCTTTCAACAAACTTTTCAAGAGATTGCTTCATTTCATCCGCAATGGCAGTTTTTTCTTTACAATTTACGCAAAGTTTTTTAATAAGTCTCTGGGCAATTATCAAATTCATAGCCGGACCAATACTGGTATTTTTTACACCCAAATCTTCCAATCTTGGAATGGCGCCAGAAGCTCTGTTTGCGTGAACAGTAGAAAAAACCAAGTGCCCGGTTAAAGACGCCTGTATGGCAATTTCTGAAGTTTCTCTGTCTCTTATTTCACCAATCAAAATAATATCCGGGTCTTGCCTCATCATTGATCTAAGTCCGTTAACGAAAGTATAGTCAGCGTCCGGATCAACTTGGGTTTGCTCAATGCCTTCCAAGTGATATTCTATCGGATCTTCAATAGTAATTATTTTGGTATCCGCGGAATTAATATATTTTAAAAATGCGTAAAGAGTGGTTGTTTTACCGGAACCGGTAGGACCAGTATTTAAAATCATGCCATTCGGCCTCTTGAGCTCCACTTTCACGATTTCTAAATCGTCCTCGCGAAAACCTAGCTGGGGCAAGGTCAAACTAATTGCGGCTGGATCTAAAACTCTCATTACAATGACTTCTCCAAATTCAGAGGGAGCTATGGCCACGCGAAGCTCAATGTCTTTATCTCCCATTCCCATGGTAATACGGCCGTCTTGAGCTCTGTCTCCAACGTTTATTTTTAAATTGGCCAAAAGTTTAATTCTGGACACTAAATAGTGGTATATTTTTTTATCCAAATCCGTCATTACGTCTCTTAAGTCGCCATCAATGCGGTATCTGATCCTCACACTTTTTTCATCCGGCTCCAAATGAATATCTGAAACCCTGTTTCCTAAAGCTCCCGCCAAAACAATTTCCAAGATCTGCCCGGTCGGATTGTTCCTGAAATCAAAAGCTAAAATTTCACTTTTAACCGCGTCAAGTTTTATTAATTTCCCTTTTAAAGCAATAATTCTGTCTTTGTCTATATCAATGCGGCCCATAAGAGGCGCCGTACTTTTAGTTAAATATTTATAATAATCCCAAGCTTTATTAAGGCTGGACTGGGAAACAATAAATATTTTTGGCTTAAGATTTTTAGCTTCCAGTTTTTTTATTTCAATTTGAGTTTTAGCATCGGATGGATCAAGGGCGACAAAAACAACTTCTTCTCCTTTTGTTTCAATCACGGCCATCCCGGATTCTCTGGCTTCTTTTTCCGGAACTAAAGACAATGCCTCTGTTTCAACCGGCAAAAGCGCCAAATTTAGATATGGAAGTTTTAATTTTTCAGCTTTTCTTTGCGCGTCTCTTTCTTCGGCTTCTCTGTTTAGTTTTGAGAGAGTATCGTCGGATCTGTTTAACATCTTTTTAATTATAACAAATTAAATATTAAAATGAATTAGCGAGCTAACGCCTGCCTGCCGGTAGGCAAGGATTAACGAATTATCTGTCATTCCAAACTTGCTTGCCCGTCCGAAGTTTTAACGAAGGAGGGATTAAATTCGGAAGTCCGACTTCCTAATTAAGGTGGACAGAAATCTATTTTTATACTATAATATCAATAGTTCTAATCTTGGTAGGAGGTCTTTAATATGACAAAAACAATAATGGCTGTAGTTATGACGAATCTGTCGTTGGGACTTATTTTGAGCGGGCTTTTAGTAAAATTCTCAGGATGGCAAGCACTACTGTTAACAAGCGCCACACTTCTTCTC
>JBBTYU010000018.1:3496-11588 GCA_038061675.1 Patescibacteria group bacterium
CGGCCTGATTCTAACGGCAATAATATGGTCATTAATGTCGTCAAAAGACGGATATCCGAAAAAAGCTATCGACGAACTCGAGGAAGGTGAGGTTCATTGGGTGCTTTGTCAGACTTCCGGAATAGAAGGAAACTTGGCCTTGGTCCGCAGCAAAAAAACCAAAGAGCTAAAACTATTGGTCTTCAAAGAAGTTCCGCCGACTATCTTTAAAAAAGAAAAAGGAAAGATAGTTGATGCCACACAGCCATGAAAAATAAGTATTTTTCAAAAGCCCCCGCAACGCGGGGGCTTTTTTGTTCTATAATATAATTATCCAGTCGCTAATTTCTAAAGACTAATTTCTATTACAATGTCCGGACACAATAAATGGTCTCAAATAAAAAACAAAAAGGGCGTTGCCGATGTTAAGCGCGGCAAGGTTTTTTCTAAAATGCTTCGCGCCATTTCCATTGCCGCCAAATCCGAACCAAATCCACAATTCAATCCGCGGCTAAGATCTGCCATTGAAACAGCCAAGGAATATTTAGTTCCACTGGATAATATTGAACGCGCCATCAATAAAGCCTCCGAGCAAAAAAATCTGTCCGAAATGGTAATTGAGGCTTATGGACCGGAAGGTTCGGCAATTATCATTGAAGCCATCACGGACAATACAAATCGGACTATTTCTGAAGTAAAAAAAATATTAAATGATCACGATGCAAAGTTCGCCAATCAAGGCAGCGTGCTTTGGGCATTTGAAAAAACAACAAATAATTATGAAGCGAGTATAGATTCCCACGAAGAATGGAAACCAGGCAGTGAAAGTTTGGCTACTCCGCCAAAGGCGGAGTGTTCTGAAGATGGCCAAACTTCTACTGCCTGGAAAGCTAAATTCCCGCAAAAAATTTCTGATGATGCTAAAGTAAAAATTGAAGGGCTTATTGAGGCCTTGGATGAACACGATGATGTACAGAATATATTTACGAATATTGAATAAAAAAAATAAAACTCCGTCATTGCGAGCGAAGCTTTTAAGCTGAGCGCGGCAATCTCGTTAATAATTTACTACAACAAATAGATTGCCGCGTCGCAGACTCCTCGCAATGACAGAAATTTTAGTTATTAAACCTTAATTATAAATTATATGATAATACTAGGCATTGACCCGGGAACAACCAGAATCGGTTTCGGCGTTATTTCTGAAAAAAGCGGGAAGTTAAGCCTTATTGACTACGGAGTCATTGAAGGAAAATCTAAACAAGAAATTTCTGTTTGTATTTTAGGAAATTGTAAAAAACTTTCAAAAATTATAAAAAAGTACAAACCAGAAATAGCCGGAATTGAAAAAATATTTTTCGCGAAAAATATCAAAACCGGAATTGATGTGGCTCAAAGCCGCGGAGCGCTTATTTTAGAATTAGCGAAAGCTGGTATTAAAATACGCGAATTAAGCCCATCTGAAATAAAAAGCTCTGTGACCGGCTACGGCTTGGCGGATAAGAAATCTGTTTCTAAAATGGCCGCACTAATTCTTAATATAAAGGAGGGTTTAAAAGGATACGATGATGCTTCTGATGCGGTCGCTATTGCTATTGCAACGGCATTTTCTAAAAAATTTGGAGAATAGAGCCATGCCCCGCATTGCGGGATCGCCTGAACATTCGCTTTAGGCGAATGTTTTAGGGGGTTGATCCCCCACATAAATTTATGTGAGGGATTGACACAATTCTTTTATTTTATATAATTCCTAAAAACCCACCTACATAAAAAATAATATGAAAAAGAAAGCAATAAAAAAATCTTTTAACAAAATTATTAAGCCTAAAAAGGGGAAATTCAAGAAACCCGAAGACGAAGAAAAAAAAAGCTGGGTTCACGAAGAAGAGGATTGGAAAAAAGATGAGCTGGAAGAGCCGGAAGAAAAAGTTAAAATTTCAGTAACTGTCGCTGTGGTTGACGAAGAAGATGATTTGATAGAAAAAGACAGTTCGCTTGACGATGATGAAACTACAAAGATTTTAGACGAAGATTTTTTAGGAGATGATGATAAAGACAATTATTAAGATAGGTTCTATATCCCCTCACTCTATTCAGAATGAGGGGGTTTTGTTTTATAATTAAAACGCATGAAAAAAAACAAACTCTCTAAAAGCGCCTTAATCTTTTTAATCATTCTTTTGGTTGTAGCCATGTCTCTGGTTTTTTATATTTTTATCGTTAAAGACCTTCCTAACCCCAGCCAATTTGAAAATAGAAAAGTAGCCGAATCAACTAAAATCTACGATCGAACCGGGGAAATTCTGCTCTATGAAATTCATGGAGAACAAAAAAGAACAGTAATTCCTCTTGAAGAAATACCTATGTCCGCCCGGCAAGCCGTTATAGCCATTGAAGATCAAACTTTTTATAGCCATCCGGCATTTGATATAAAGGGCATCCTGCGAGCTTTCCTATCAAACCTAACTAATCGTGAAATATCCCAGGGAGGATCTACGATCACCCAGCAATTGGCAAAAAACTCTTTTTTAACTTCAGAAAAAACATTTACCAGAAAAATAAAGGAGCTTATTTTAGCTATTCAGTTAGAGCAAAAATATAGCAAGGACGTAATTTTAAATTTATATTTAAATCAAAGCCCATTTGGAGGAAATACTTATGGCATTCAGGCGGCTAGCCAGACTTTTTATAATAAAAACGCAAAAGATCTGGATATAGCTGAATCGGCGCTACTAGCAAGCGTGCTCCAAGCCCCAACTTATTATTCGCCTTGGGGCACCCGCACTAAAGAACTTTTTGACAGAAAAGATTATGTCTTGGATCAAATGAATAAGCTCGGGTTTATAAGCGACAAAGAAATGGCGGCGGCTAAAAAAGAAATTTTAAAATTCGCGCCCAAATCAACCGGTATTAAAGCTCCTCACTTTGTTTTAGCGATTCAAGACTACTTAAATAATAAATACGGCGAAAGTTTTATACAAACAGCGGGACTAAAAGTGATTACCACTCTAAATTGGAAAATGCAGGAATTAGCTGAACAAGCCGTTAAAGATGGCGCTGAAAAAAACAAAGATCTTTATCAGGGATACAACGCCGCTTTAGTGGCGCAAGACGCGGCAACCGGCCATGTTTTAGCCCTAGTTGGATCTAAAGATTATTTTGGCGATCCGGAACCTGAAAACTGCCAGCCGGGCAAGGACTGCCGCTTTGAAGGCAATTTCAATGTCGCCACGCAAGGACTAAGACAGCCCGGTTCAACTATGAAACCGTTTGCTTACGTGACGGCTTTCCAAAAAGGATATACGCCAAGCACGATGGTTTTTGATCTGCCGACAGAATTCGCGGCCAGCAATCCAAGCTGTCCGCTGGATAATATTGATTATTCCGCCAAAGATGAAAATGCGGAGTGTTTTCATCCGCAAAATTTTGATCCGGAATTTAAAGGCCCTATTGATTTAAGAAATTCTCTGGCCCAATCAATAAACATCACCTCGGTAAAAACTTTATATTTGGCCGGACTTAACCAAACTTTAAAAACTGCTTCTGATTTCGGCATTACCACTTTAACCGAAAAAAATAGATATGGGCTTTCTCTGGTGCTCGGCGGAGGAGAAGTGAAATTAATTGACTTAGTTAGCGCTTATTCTGTTTTTGCCCAAGAAGGCGTGAAACATCAGCAAACAATGATCTTGAAAATAAGCGATTCTAAAAATCAAACACTGGAAGAATATAAAGATAATGGCTCTCGTGTAATAGACGCGAAATATCCAATTTATATCAATGATATTTTAAGCGATGTTGAAGCCAGATCAGCGCTTCTTGAGACGAGTCTTTCACTTACCTTATTCCCCGGCCATGAAGTTGCTATGAAGACCGGTACGACCAATGATTACCGCGATGCTTGGGTAGTAGGCTATACTCCAAACTTTGTTGTTGGGGTCTGGGCGGGAAATAATAATAATGATGCTATGCAAAAACAAGGCGGCAGTATTTTAGCCGCTATTCCTATGTGGAGCGCTTTTATGAAAGAAGTTTTAAAAGATATTCTTCCTGCAACATTCTCAAAACCGGAGCCGATTCTTACCAAAAAACCCGTTTTGAACGGAGGATTTGATATTAATTTCCAAATTGACGGAAAAAATTATCCTCAAATTCACGACATTCTTTTCTATGTAAACAAAAACGATCCTCAAGGCTCTTATCCCGAAAATCCGCAAAATGATTCTCAATTTGAAAATTGGGAAGTTCCGGTATTAAAATGGGCGCGGGAAAATATCTCGGATTTTGATCTGAATTATAATAAGCCCTTGCCAGTAGGCGCTTTAAATCAAACTGATAATTCTGATACGCAAAGCATAAATATCAGCTGGAATAGCCCCAAGAACGGCGAGTTTATAAAAACCGTAAATAGTATAGCTGTTAACGCGGAAATCACCGCAGACTTTGAAATTAACAAAATAGAACTATATTTTAATGACAACCTAGTCAGTTCTTGGCAACAATTATTTGGAAAAGAATATAACCTTACACACAACTTCACCCCTTCGACAGGGGCTTCAACTGAGCTCAGCCGAACGTCCTCAGGGCAAGTTCCTTCAACGGTAGAATCTCAAAATATGTTAAAAATAAAAGTTTATGATCCCATTGGAAATTCAATATAAAAATCTATTATATTGTTTAAATAGAAAAGTAAAAGCCCCCTGATTGATCAGGGGGCTTAAGTTTATCCTTCAAGGAATTAGATTAGTCGTGCCTCCACACGCCATATCCAAGCCCCCGGGACTTCTGCTTGTTCTGCATATTTCCCTTGGGAGGATAGTTGTGCGCCGCCTCGCATTCAGGAGAACAGAACTTTCTGCCCTTTTTCCTTACGATTTTGGCTACACCAAACAGGTCCTTATCGCACTCATCGCACTTTGCCATAATATCTCCTTGTATATACTTACCCTTTTGTTTATGAGAGGGGTGACTCAAAGTTAAGAACTGTTAAATATAATAGCACAATATAACCTACTCTGTCAAATCTTTTTGAATAGCATCAATAATTCCTATGGGATTAATTACTTTCACCCCATCTTTGTTCTTACCAGCAATTTTTCTAACTATTCCTAAAAATTCTTCATTTTTTAGATCGGGATTAATTTGCAAAGCAAGAGCAAAAACTCCAGCAAAATAAGGAATTGCCCAACTCCAACCTCCTTTCGCATCACATCTATATTCATTGTTACCTTCTTTTGAGGCCATGGCTCTGTAATCACAAGGAACAATCAAATAATTATTGTTAAATGTATCAATATAATTTTGATATGTTTTATACTGATCAAAGAATTTTTTTTGAAAATCTTCACTCATTAAAGAAACTTTGCTTTCAACGTCTCTTAAAGATGGGGTCTTTTTTTGAGAATCTTCATAAAAAAGCGGCAATTCATAGTCGTCAAATTGATCCTTGTTTATTTTTGAACCTCCGCCCGTAATAGAGTTTTCAGCAAAATAATCAGAATCTATAACAGTTATGCCTAATTTTTTAGCATCGTTTTTTAGTTCAAGCCATTCATTTACACCGGGAATGTTTTTACTGAAACCCTTAGAAACACTAACTATCTTAATTTTTTGTTCATTATTTTTATTATATTCAATAATATCTTTTAAGGCTCTAATATAGCCCAAAAAACCATCCGTTTCTGCGTTTATAGCTCCATAGACAACATTAGCGTCGGGGGCAACGCCGCAATTTTTCCCTACAAGCAAACTAGTGACTCCGAGTCCATGCATACTTACCTCGGTATCATCTTTTAAAGTCTCTGGTTCGTAATATTCTTTATTACTAATAATATTATTTCTAAATTCCGAGTGCGATGTGGAAATTCTTTGATCAATAAGACCAACAATCACGCCCTTACCCGTTATTCCTTCTTCGTGAAGTTTGCGAATTCCTAACCCAGGATTCTTACGTTCTTCCATTAATTTTTCTGGATCAAAACCTTCTGGAAGTTTTTTGGGCCAGTGAAAAGTTGTATCAAAAGTTGCGCTTTCTAAAATTTCTTTGGATACATAACTTAAATCATCAATTTCAGATATTTGCTTTTTCAGTTTTGCACCTTCTTCCGCTTCAGAACAAGTCAAATTAATAAATTCGGGGATATTAATCTTTTCTTGTTTTTCTAAATAATTTTTAGGTTTTTCTTTTCTTTCCATAAATAAAGTATACCAAGTTAGAACTCAAAAGTCCTTATCTATAAAAAATGACCTACTCCCTGCACTAAAGTGCGAGAGTAGGTCATTTTCCAAGGGACCAAGGGATCCCGAGATGAAGCTTTACTTGCCAACTGTAGCAAACCGACAGCACGCACTCAAGCCATGCCCTAAGTAGATAAGATAAAGCTCACGCTCCGAACCACCCCCGAAGAGAAAAGGAACGTAACAGTCGCCATCCAGATCTCGCCACACGGAACCAAGCGCAATGATGGGATACCTTTTTTGCTCGTTGGGATACTTGGTTCCTAAGACGAGAAGTTCGGGAAGCTCAGCGGGACGTAGACCCATCTTGTCCAGTTCTTTCAGGACGTCCTCGGAGGACATATTCTTGTTGAAGTGGACGAGTTGGATGTCTATCTCGGCAGAACCGGAACGTTTGGGCGGGAAGTTTTTGTCAGTGATGTCATCGTCCTTCCAGTAGTATTTCCCGGCCTTAACCGCTTTTTCCACGCTCAAGTCATAGTTGACCCGGACGCAGAAGATGTTATTCTTCATAGCCACCTCCAATATTTAAAGATTTTAAACTAGAACTTATTATATAATAAACTTTTCCTCACTTTTTGTCAAATAGCTCATTTTTTTACTAATGCCCTACCTAAATTAGAAAAACAGATAGATTATTACAGATCACTAGCCAGAGGGGCTTTTATTATTTATTTTAGAGTAAATCTTTTTGGATATCTTCAATAATACCTCAAAAATTAATGATTATCTGAAGATATAAAAGATTTTATATTTTTGTTTTGTTTTTGATTTTCTGATTGTAGTCCGACTAAAATACTTCGTCCATGATCAGAATTATTTCTAATAGCATTTTTTAAATCAATGAGTATTTCTTTATCAACAAAATATACTTGAACTCCATTATCCATCATAGTATCAAGCGATGATTTATGTTCAGTGATGTTGCTTGGCTTAACTTCTTCTTTTGAAGTCCATTCCAAGTCTTTCATTCCTTTTGTTTTGTCACAAGTAAATTTATTATTAGAAAACTGACAAATAACCCCACCCTTATCTGATTCTCTAAATCTTTTTTCATCATCAATGACAATATAATAAACATTATTCAATCTTCCTTTAGTACTCCAAGATTCATCTGTTCGCGGACTCAAAAACATTGAAGCGAACGCTTTATCTGGTGTACCAAAAACTAAAAGACCTTCACTCTCATCCCTTATGTGTTTTTGAGAAGGTTTAATAATTTCTAAATTATTAGGAGACCCGTGGTAAAGGAAGGGTGGTTTTTCATTATTAAGTTTATTATTCGGAGATTTCATTTCAAATTGTTCAAATTTCATAATTATCTTAATAATAATGCCAATAAATATTATTTTTTATGGTAGAGGATTCCAGAATCATTTTTAAGAAATTATTTTTGTATTTTATTGATTAAATCTTTCAATATTCCTTTGTTACCTTCTGATAGTTTTATTTCATGTTTTACTTCATCCTCGGAAAAAAATTTACCATAATCACCTTCACTAATTTTAATATTTGTTTCAAAATTATCCCTGACTTCAACGGCATAATAATAAGAGACACTGTAATCATCACTATATTTATCTAAGTAGAAATAGTTATGGGGGGGGTAAAGTTTAGTTCCTCCATCATTTCTCTCAGCATTGCTTGCTCTGGACTTTCTTTGCCCTCAATTCCTCCGCCAAATATGGTAAACCGACCAGGATTACGCTCGGCATTATCAGAACGTTTCTGTAAGAAAAAAGAAAAAAATCCATTATTAAGTTTATAGGGGATAAGGTGAGCAGTTATTCTTTTATCTTTATTCAATTTTTTGTTATCTAAAGATTTCATTTCAAATTGTTCAAATTTCATAATTATCTTAATAATAATGCCAATA
>JBBTYU010000019.1:0-4731 GCA_038061675.1 Patescibacteria group bacterium
AAAAAGCCAAAAAAAACAGTTGCCGCTAAAGCTATTGTAATTAAAATATATGAAATTTTTGCGCCACTCACGAAATAAATAAGTAGGGCTGTAAGCATTAAAATGGCAACTATGCTGGTAGAAGGCTGTATTAACAAAAGAAAAGAAACTAGTCCGCAAATAGCTAAAAATGGGACAAATCCTCCCCAAAAACTGTTTTTTCTTTTTTCACCGCCGCTCAGCCAAGCGGCTATGTAAATTATAAAAAATATTTTTAAAAATTCCGATGGCTGAAAAATAAGGCCAATATTTAACCATCTTGACGCACCCCCGGAAGTAACTCCAAGAGGAGAAAAAACTAAAACTAATAATATTATATTTAAAATAAATAAAGGAATTATTAATTTTTTATAATTTTGATAATAAATATTAGAAGCTATAAAAAATCCGATAAGGCCCGGGAGCAAACCGTATAAAAGCTGGTGATTCAGATAAAAATAACTGTTTCCGAATTCCATTTTTGCCAGATCTGAAGAAGCGCTGGCAAGCATCACTAAGCCAAAAGCGATGATTATAAAAATAAATACTATTAATAAAAAATCCGGTTTGTGCCTATTGCTAATATTTTTTATTCCAAGCATATTAAAAACTTTTATTAAGGTTGGTTCTTGCCGTTTATAATCACGCTAGACACCTCGTTTCCTTTTAGCAGAACAATATCGGCGATAAAACCTTCTTTGATAATCCCCCTGCTCTTTAAACCAAAAATTTGGGCGGGAAGGGAGGTTATTTTTTTAATTGCCGACTCCATTGGTATTCCCCGACTCAAAACAATTTCTAAATACTTAGTGAAAGTTGAAAAGGCTCTTTCTAGCTTTAATTCCCTGCCCTGTTTAGATGACGACAGGCTGGCGCTATTACTGCCGATTAATGATCTGGGGTGGGTTAAAAGCGGCAAAAGTAAGTCGCTATTTAAACTTTTTGACATCAGCATCGTCTTCATTTTTGTTGATTCCATGATCTCCAAAGCAACCGAAACAATATCTTTTTCTCTGTTCTGTGAAAGCTCCAGCAAACTCTTTCCGATTAAGGATTCCTGTCCTCTTGCATCAGCCACGATCAATTCTTGCAAATTTAAATTCTGAAGTTCTTTAACAATAAGTCTGCGTTTTTCCAAATCTCTGATATTTTCAAGCATTATTTCCACCCTCTCGCTTTGAGCCCAATACGGCAAATAAGAGTGGATTGGAAAAATTGTCTCTGTGAACGGATTAATATCAAAATAAATATTTGAATCAACTAAGCTTTTTTCAATAAGGCTCAAAGCCTCGCTGAATATTTTTTCATAGCCTTTTAATGGTCTGAAATGGCTTATAATTATTTTTGCTCCTGTTTCGCGCGACAGCATCAGCGTCTCTTCTATAGACTGCAAAAGATTGTCTCTCTCATCGCGAAGATGAGTTGTATAAACTTTATCCATCTTGCTAACCACCGAAACTATTTTTTTTATCTCGCTGTAAGGAACAAATTTTGAATCCAAAAAACCAAGTCCGGTAGAAAGACCTAGCGCGCCCTCTTTAAGGGCCTGTTCTAAAATACTGATAAAAACTTTTATTTCGGAATCTGTCAGATCTCTAATCTCTGCGCCCGCCAGGTCTCTTCTGATAGTGGAATAGCCGACTAAAGTTTCAAAATTTATTCCTAGTCCAATTCTTGCCAAAACTTGGTGAAGTTCGCGGACAGACATCCAATCCACATTGACCTTGTCTGTGTTGACCCAGTGCCCTATTGAAGCCAAAGAACCATACATTAACGGGGCTAGCGAAGCGCCGCATTGCCCGCCGATTATAGAAGTAATTCCCTGATCTATAAAATCTTTTTGGCCGGGGTTGGTAAAAAGACTCAAATGATGATCAGAATCATTATTTACATCAATAAATCCGGGAACAGCGACTAAACCAAGCCCGTCTATCACCGTGCTCGCTTTTTTCTTAGAGATATTTTTTCCAATAGCAACGATTTTTTGGCCATTAACCAGAATGTCTCCAAAAAATGGCTTAGCGCCGCTGCCGTCAACAATTTGAACTTGTTTTATTAAAAGCATGCCAAATTTGTATAATTTTTTGGAGCTCAATCTGTAGCGACAATAAAATTATCTACAAATTTGAGCACCCTGTTAAATAATTTCGCTTTCAGCGAAATTGCCGCGAAGCGGCATTTAACAGGGTAAAAAAGTTTATTTTCTATAAACTTGTTTTAATTATATCATTTTTAAATCTTGTCCCTTTCTATGCCATATTTCAAACGAGAAAGATTTTTTACAATTTCTTTATTTTCCAAATCGCCTTTTTGAGGCGCAATAATTCTAAGATTGAATGGTTTTGATGTTTGGCCGTCTATTAAAATTTTTGCGTAGGCGTTGTAGTTATCTATATTAATAAGATCGTTCTTGGTAAATGTCGGCGTAAATTGTTTTTCCAGAAATTCGGCGTCATCGGGGCCGACCCTGAAAGCGATAATAGATCCGACGTTGCCAAAAACAGCATCGCGGATTTTTTCCTGTATTTGAGAAATAAATTGATGGCCTATGATCAAATTCAATCTGTATTTCCTGGCCTCGGACAAAATAGTAGCAATAGAATCGGTGGTAAAATTCTGGAATTCATCTATGTATAAATTAAAATCTCTTCTTTTTTCCATCGGCATATCGGCGCGGCCCAAAGCCGCCATTAAAATCTTGCCCACGATGATCATGCCTAAAAGGTTAGCGTTAAGATCGCCAATTTTTCCTTTAGACATATTGACCAAAAGGATCTTGCCGTTATCCATCAGCTCCCTGAAATTAAGCGTTGATTTCGGCTGAGTGATGATCGGCCTCAAATAATCGTTGGCAATGAAATTGTTAAATTTGGAAGTTATGTAAGGGGTCATATTTTGCAACGATGCTTCTCCCCCGACCATTATCGCTTCCTTCTCCCAGAAATCTTTTACAACCGGATTCTGGCAATTGGCTAATTTTCTCGTCCTGTAATCAACATCCGTAAAAATTTTAGGGACTTCCAAAAAAGTGGGCGGTTCATTAGCGGCGTCGTCCATTAGCAGCAATAAAGCATTTCTCATAAATTGCTCGAACATCGGACCCATTGTTTCAGCGGAAAAAAGTTTGTTAAATATGCCCTGAATCTCATTGACTATAAATGTTTTTTCTTCCGGACGAGACAGATCATATTCAAGCATATTCAAACCGATCGGCCTTAATATATCCGAAGGGTCAAAAACAATGACATCGTTGTGCCTGTTTTTCGGGATCAAAGACAAAACATCGGCTATCAAATCACCGTGCGGATCAATAATGGCCACGCCTTTGCCGTTTTCAATATCGCTTACGGCCATATTTTTTATGAGCGTAGATTTTCCGGTTCCGGTCTGACCAACAGTATAAATATGCCTGCGCCTGTCATCTTCCTTCATATAAACAAGTTTTTCTTCCTTTCTAAAAACACTTTTGCCTATCAAAACTCCTTCTTTGGACAAATTAGACGGCGGAGCCACTTCTCTGAATTTAAGCCATTTGATCCTGGGAATTTCGGTTGTAGATGTCGGCAAATGAAAAAGACTGATCAGCTCATCAGTTCCCAAAGTCATAGTCTGGCCATTATCAAATTCTCTAAAAATATATTTATAAATAAAATCGCTTTGATTGCGCGGTTTATTAAGCTTGAGTTCATTTCTTAAGGGGGCGCTAAACTGGTCAAACGACCCGGAAAGGCTATCCAGCATTTCTTCTGCTCTGAATTGGCTTGGCGCCGAAACAACTAATCTGACATTGACCAGAAAAACTTGCTTGGACAATTTCTTCTCAATAGCTTTTATGGTGTCGTCGTCAACAATTATTTTTTCATTTTGATCCTTATTTTTATCTTCCGGACTTATTACTTGCTTGATATCTTTAAAAGTAATGAATGGGGTTTCTACTTTTATGGCCTCTTCAAATTTTTTGCCCTTTTTTAATTTTTCTAAAACTCTTAATGAATTTTTCTTAAATACCGATGAAGCCGGCTTAATCATAAATTGCAAGGCCGCGCCTTCGCCAAGCGCCTCTATCTTTGATAAATTGCTTAAGATCGGTAAAAAAGTGTCTATCTGCGCCTCTTCAAATGTCCTAATCGGCAACACTACATTATTTTTTTGTTTTAAAAATAATCCGGAAGAAAATCCTTGGCTATTAAAAATATTATAATCATCCACCTCTTCAATCTGCGCGTCCGGCCACAAGCTCTGAATTTGCCTCATGGTAAATTGTATTGAGTCTCCGGGCACTGAAACATAAAATACGATTTCTTCGCCGATATAGCTCACGGCCACCTCAAAAGAAAATTGAGATTTCAAATTAACCAAAATACTGATTAGTTGTCCTGACAAATTAACTTCTTTGATCCACGCGTCTTTTTCGGTTTGATCGGATTTCTTAACCAGTCTTATCGACAAAACTTTAAGCTTCATAGCATCCAAAAAATACTTATGCTTTATTTTTTTAAAAAAAATAAAAGAGAGTATTCCTCCGGCAATCACTATAAAAGCGGCAAAACTTATTACAAGTGGATCCATGATGCTAATTTAATAATCCTCTTTTTTTTAATTCTTCGTACAATTTAGAAGTAAGAGCATCATGAAAAGCGTCTAGAATAAAAGGCCCCGATTTATTTGCCTCCTTTGCCGATGCCTCAATACCCTTTGAAAAAGCTAAACCGA
>JBBTYU010000020.1:0-3499 GCA_038061675.1 Patescibacteria group bacterium
TAGAACAGCTCTGATAAAAGCGAGAAGGTACCGGAAAAAAACAGAAAGTGGAAAATGGCAAACCGGCACCGCAATTTCTTTCTTCGGAAAAGAAGCTTTAAAATTATGGAATTTTTTTATAAGCGATGAAGAAATACATTTCAGCGCGCTCAAAACCGATGAAGGAAAATGGGAAATCAGCGTTCCGCTATTAAAAGAAAAACAAGGCGGACCTGAAGACGGTAGAGGAATTATCTCTCCGCATATTGAAGGGGTAGAAAATCCCTTTATCAAAATTACCCTAATCACGGCCAATGGACGAATAGAAAGAACCATCTTCAAAAATGATATTCCACCGAACCCATGGGTTCGGTGGATTTTTTTGCCACTATTAAAAATTGATTAAAAAAAATAGTATTGTTATTATTTCAATATAATTTAGAATAAATTATTTAGCGCGCTTAGCTCAGTGGTAGAGCAACTCCTTTACACGGAGTGGGTCGGGGGTTCAATTCCCTCAGCGCGCACACTAAATAAATTATCGGGCGAACAATTTGTGAAACAAATTGTTTTGGCCAATACTTTCGAAAGAATAATTTAAAATATAAGTTTAATAAAAACACCCAAAAAAGAAATTTCACCGGAAGAAAGAACGGCTGCGATAGAACGAAATGTTTCTGTTGAAATTGAAAAAAAGATCATAAATCAATATACTTCCCTTTTAATGAGTGGGGGCAAATCAAAAATAGAAGCACAAACAGAATGGATAAATTTATACGCTAAAAAATATAGAGATCTCTTTAATTCTAAAAAAGATGAGGTCATTAATATGTATTAAAGAGAATCCAAATAAAGCTATTGAATATATTGAAAAAAATAGAAGTCATTACTGTTTAAAAATCTCAATAACTTAAAACCGCCCCGCAATGCGGGGCGGTTTTAATATTCATAATAATTCGGCAATCCTTCATCCCGCATTGCAGAGTCAAGACGAGTTCGGCAACTACTAAAATGTTATAAATTGCCGAATGTGAAACATCTTGTGAAACATTAGTATTGGTTTTATATACAAATCAATACAAATTGTTTGTGGTGAAACAATTTGCAGTAATTAATAATAAATATAACACTTGTGTAGACGACAAACATTCGTATTGGTTATACGTATAAAATATAACCAATGTGATTCGTGAAACAATCCTTCGACAAACTTAGGATTGTACTAAACTTGCCAAAGTACAATTTATACCAAACAATAGGTGCTTTGTAACGCGTATGTGGACGACAAACATCCGTGTTGATTTTATACATAAAGTATAAATAATATAATCCTGTCATTCCCGCCCCCGATGTAGCTCGAAGACAGGCTGTAGCGAGAATTTAGATTCAATCAAAGCGGGTCTGGATCCCTGCCTGCCGGTAGGCAGGGCAGGCGGGCCCATTTTTCCGCCAGAGGCGGATCTGCCCAGACATGACACGGGGATGACACCGTTGGATGCAACGCATGTGTAGACGGCAAACATTTAGATTAAACAAAGTATTTTTAAAAGTGTTCCACGATTTACAAAATTATTGCTTTAAGCACAAAATAGATACGAGTGTTTAACACTTTTGTGAAACAGTATACACTGCTTTACGCACAAATTATGAAAAATGTTTCACAAAATGTTTCACGCTATATTTAGGAAGTCGGACTTCCTAAATATTAAGAAATATGATAGAATAAACACATGTTTAGAATAAAGCCGGTTACAGACGAGATTTATCATTTATACAATCGGGGAGTTGAAAAGAAGAATATTTTTTTAGACAACAAAGATCGTTTTAGATTTATTCACGATCTTTTTGAATTCAATGATAAGAATCCATCTCCCAATCTTGCTTATCATCTCACCAAAAAACAACCTAAGGAAGTCGGACTTCCTAAAATTAAACGGGAACCTAGAATAATGTTGGTAGACATACTAGCTTTTTGTCTTATGCCCAACCACTTTCACATTCTAATAAAACAAAAAATAGAAAATGGAACCACTGAATTTATGCGTAAATTAGGAACTGGTTATACAAATTATTTTAATAAAAAATATCAAAGAGTCGGATCTCTTTTTCAAGGAAAATACAAATTTGTTCATTTAAAAGAAAATTCGCATTTTATTCACATTCCTTATTATATCCATTTGAATCCATTGGATTTAAAATTCCCAGAATGGAAAAATAGAGAAATTAAAAATCATAAAGGGGCAATGAAATTTTTAGAGAGCTATCGCTGGAGCAGTTATTTAGATTATATTGGAATAAAAAACTTTCCTTCAGTCACTCAAAGAGAATTTTTAAATAATTTTTTTGAGGGACCGGAAGAATATAAGAAACAAACTTTAAATTGGTTAAAAGAAATGGATCCAGAAGAAATAATGGATATAACATTAAAGAATAAATAAGGTTTAGGAAGTCGGACTTCCTAATATTGATATGCCAAACAACATCAGAATAGGCCAAATAGGCGAAGAGCTCGCCTGCCAGTATCTGTTAAACAATAAGTACGAAATCATTGATAGAAACTACCGTGAAAAATGGGGAGAGGTAGATATTATATGCAAGGACAGGGGTGGGATATTGGTATTTGTGGAGGTTAAGACCCTTAGGAAGTCCGACTTCCTAAATCCGGAAGAAAACCTGCATAGCAGCAAACTAAAGAAAATAAAACGAACGGCCTATCTATATGCCAATTCTCACCCGGAATTAATAAATAATAACAAAGGGTGGCAGATCGATTTAGTGGCTATAGAAATAAATTGTGAAAATCCGGAGTCTCTCGCAACCAAAGAATTACTTAAACTCTCAACAATACGACATTATGAAAATATATAAATAATCATCTAATAACGAATGGGTACGAATATACGAATCGTCATTGCGAGTGCCGCCGAAACAATCCGACCGAAGGTCGTCCCGAGCGAAGCGTAGGGATCTCATGAGATTGCCACGGGCCAAAGCCCTCGCAATGACGGTAAAAATAATTTTAGATTTGTTGCCTAATTATAAAAAATGGTAAAATATAAACATGATAACAAACAAAATTAAACTATTTTTATTATTAACTTTTGGATTTGTTTTTTTATTTACCCAAAATAGTTTTGCCTATACAAAATGGGGGGATTCACCGGAAAATAATCAATTTATTAAAGTCACAATACCCGATGATACCTCCGGCTATAAACCCTGCGCCACCCCCTCTAGCGCCACTACTGCCATCGGCGGTCTAGAATGGCAAGATTACAAACCAGATGAATTTTGTTTACTTGATCAAACAAATATAAACCAGAAATTAATTCGAACTAATGATTATGATTTTAATCCACTGGGAATAGGAATAAATAATATAAAAATTCCTTTTTCTATTGCTGAAAATTTATGGAAAACAATTGATACGACTGAGCCGAGCTATCCAGATGGAAAAGAAACTGCGACCGGAAAAAAACAGAATTTTGGCGCCTGCGGAGAAGAATCTAGGACTGCGGGC
>JBBTYU010000020.1:3509-5841 GCA_038061675.1 Patescibacteria group bacterium
TTGCTGAAAATTTATGGAAAACAATTGAAAGTACCGGACCAAGCTATCCGGATGGAAATGAAATAACCGGAAAAAAACAGAATTTTGGCGCCTGCGGAGAAGAATCTAGGACTGCGGGCAATAGCAGTTGTTCCAAACCAACCTTTATATCAAAAACTTTACTTTCACCCACTTTTACTGTCCCTGAAATTTATGACAATGTAAAAAAAGAAATTATAAGATCCTGCCTGCCTGGTAAGATCAAAACTACGATATCCGGTATCAATATGTCGCCTTGTTGTAAAATCACCAAAAACACGCCAATTACCACAGTCTTTAATACAAATAATTATTCGAGCTGGTCATTCCCTGGATGCGAAAAATTATCTAGCTCAATGGGTATGATTATTAATAAAAATGCCGCAACCGAAAACGGTGGCGAGAGCGTTAGGATTGGAGCCGGACAATCATTGTATCTATCTTGGAATTTATCTAATCCCTCTGCTAGTTGCGAGTTAAGAGGGTTTGATGCTAATAATGCCGACTCAACCGAATCAACTATAACAAAGATAGTTCCCTCGGATGTCATAATTGATGTTAGATCAGAAGCAATAACTCCAAAAACTGGACAAACTACTTATACCAATACCAAGATGGGTATTTACACTTATACCTTTTCTTGCGCCGGTACTTTAGACGGAAAAAATTTCCCGCCAAGCGACGACGACAAACCAGTTGTATTAAAAAAGAAGGTTTTAGTTGGTCCAATTCCGGCCGAACCAACGATTACTTCTTTTTGTATAAAACCCGCCAACTATGTACCGCCGACAACGGGCGATATTTGCGGGGGTTCCGGTCCTGGTCTTCCAACTATAGAAATTTGCGAAACATATAATCCTAAAACAAAGTGTAAAAATGTCCCTCAAATTCACCAAACTGACGATTTCAAACTTTGTTGGAACGCCACAACCGCCGATCCCAAAATAACTATCACGCCATCTAAGGGCTCTCCCGCTGGAATTAGCCAAAAGAACAATCCGGGCGTAGATATATTGAACACTTGTAATAAAATAAAATTACCGCTCACTGATTATCCAATCGGTCTTTGGAATTATGAATTAGAAGTTGAAAATTCTGAATGGACCAAAAAGGGATTAGATAGCGCTATAAGAAACATAATTTTTGACGTAATTCCAATAGACCCGATAATAGAAAAATTTGAAGTGCTTGATGAATTTGGCAATGCCACCACTTCGGTGCTTACCAGCGCCAAAACGAGACTGCGCTGGAAAGTTTTAAATACTAAGGATATAGAGGTACGAGGAAATAATTTTGACGGCAAAGATTCAGCGCCTTCAGGCGCCACTATAGTTGAAGGCTTTTCTTCTACTGTTAATTCTAAATGGCTTCCTATAGATGAAAACGATTTAACTTCTCCTTACACATACACCCTGAAAGCATATGAGTTATTTGATACAAATAATCCCATAACAACACCGCCCATCACCCTGCAAAGACGCCAGCCGGGACAGCCAATTATCTCTAAATTTGAATTTGATAAACCCTCGGTGACCAAAAAAGAAGCGGGCGGATCAGGATACGTTTCTTTAAATTGGATAGCGGGCGACGCCAAATCAATTACTATAGAAGGTCCGGGAGTGCCATTTTCTGCTACAAAACGTTTACCTTCGGGCACAATAGCGATTTCTATAGACGATCTATCTGTTGCCTCGTATGGATTAAAATATAACCTCACTGCTTGCCCGACCATTGCCTCCAATCCTACTAGCTGTGCCAAGTCTGAAGCTACTTTAAAAGTTTATTCATCCGATGCTTTTGGAGCTACTTTAGTTGCGGATGACTCCATAATTAGAACTGGAAATTCTACAACACTGCGCTGGGATGTGACTTCAAATGACAAGATAAAATCTTATTCCATTACTTCAACTTCTAACGATGTCAACCTCACCGAAATTCCCGGCGCCGAAGGCTACCTTAGACCTTCCGGAGAAATAGAAATAAGGCCCACTGTCAAAACAACTTATACCTTAAATGTTTTGAGCGTTGATACCGCGTTAATGAAAGATTTTTCCACTTCAGTAATAGTGGGAACGACCGACAAAGATTCTCCATTGGTAGAATTTTCCGCGGATAAAACAGAAGTAAACAAGGGCGAGGCGATTGTGCTCACCTGGAATGTTCAAGATGCCAAGGATGCAAGTATAAATAATAATATCGGGCCAGTGGCTAAACAGGGATCAACTACCGTCTATCCCGAATTTACCACGCTTTATATTTTAACGGCCAAAAGCGCCCAGCCTGGAGTAATCCCTGATTCGGAAAAAACAGTTCA
>JBBTYU010000021.1:0-6749 GCA_038061675.1 Patescibacteria group bacterium
AATAATAAAATAATACCAATCTACAAAAGTATGCGAATCTACGAATGACAACAAATAATTCGTATTCATTCGTTATTATTAGTATAATTCGTATATTGGTATATTATGTAAATTCATGAAAATTGTCATAAACATTTTATTGATCGCGGTCATAATTTTCTTGGGTTGGCAATTTTTTAATTTATACATTAAGAACGTTTCTTTAGAAAAATCTTCCGATGAATTAACCGCGGCAACAGCTTTGATAAAAACGGAAAATGTAAATCTTGCTTCCGATATCAATTATTTTTCTAATCCGGAAAATCAAGAAAAAGAGCTTAAAAGCAAAACAAACTACAAAAAATCAGGTGAAAAGATGATTATTATAATTCCTCCTGCAACAAGCACTACTAGCCAATAAAATGTTAAAATGATGCGGAATTAGTATAATGGTAGTACATTACCTTCCCAAGGTAAGGGCGCCGGTTCGATTCCGGTATTCCGCTCGCCCCCTTAGTTCAACGGCAGAACAGTGGTATCGTAAACCACATATGTCAGTTCAATTCTGGCAGGGGGCTCATAGTAAATGTAAAATGTAAATATCAAAAATCATTAATAAATTTCTAATTAACCTAATTGCTCTAATTGACCTAAATAAATCCCAAATCCCCCCTCTTTCCCCCTTTAGAAAGGGGGATGAAGGGGGATTCACTTGGGGTTTGGGGCTTGAGTCATTGTTTAGAAATTAGGAATTAGTAATTAGAAATTGTTTTAGTAAATTATATGTTCAATCCATTATTAGATAAATATGATAAAAAAAGCGCCAACATTTCTCTTTTTCCGGGCGTAGGCGGAGATGATGCCAAAGATTGGGCAATGATGCTTTTGAATATGTACGTTAAATATGCCCAAAAACGGGGGTGGAAAGTTGCGCAAGTTGACGATAGATCGATAGATATAAGAGGGGAATATGTTTACGGAAATCTAAAAAAAGAAACGGGCGTGCACCGCTTGGTTAGAATTTCTCCGTTTGATTCCAAAAAACTTCGGCACACATCCTTTGCCTTAGTTGAAGTCTTGCCGGAAATCCCGGAAATAGAATTAAAAAATATCTTGATCCCCCCAGAAGATTTAAAAATAGAATTATCAAATTCCAGCGGTCCCGGCGGGCAAAATGTAAATAAAAGAGAGACCGCGGTTAGAGCGGTACATTTACCAACGGGTTTAGCCGCGGCTTCACAGTCGGAAAGATCGCAGGCTCAGAATAAAGAAAAAGCGTTGGCATTATTGAAGGCCAAATTGTTTAAATTAATGGCTGATAAGCAAGAGGGCGAGATAAAAAATCTGAGAACGCAAGTAAAACCGGAATGGGGCAATCAGATCCGCTCATACGTCCTTCATCCATATCAGCAAGTCAAAGATCACCGCACTAATATGGTAAGCCATCAGCCGGACAAGGTGCTAAGCGGAGACTTAGAAAAGTTTATAGAGGCAGAATTAGATGTGGTATTAAAAAAATAGTAGGATAAGTTTGATAAATTTGCTATAATTAAAACAATTAGTGGCTAGTGTTTTTATTTTTAATTTCTAGTGGCTAATCGCTAACTCACTATCTTTATGATCAATTTTCAAAACATTTCAAAAGTTTACAATAATAAATCAATTGCCTTAGAAGAAGTAAGTTTAACTATAAAACCAAACGAATTTGTTTCTATAGTGGGCAAAAATGGAGCCGGAAAATCAACACTAATAAAACTCCTTATAGGTGAAGAAAAGCCAAGCAAGGGCAGAGTTATATTTGGTTCTTACGAAGTAAACAAGATAAGACCCAGTGAAATCCCTGAATTCAGGCGTAAAATAGGCATAGTTTTTCAAGATTTTAAGCTGTTAGCAACAAAAACTGCCTATGAAAATATAGCGTTCGCCTTGGAAGTTGATGGAAAGTCTCAATCTGAAATTCAAGAATTTGTTCCTCAAATATTAGATATGGTCGGCCTTTCCGACCGCGCTTTTAATTTCCCGCACGAACTTTCCGGCGGAGAGAAACAAAGAGTGGCGATCGCCAGAGCCTTGATACATCAGCCGATGCTTTTAATTGCCGATGAACCCACTGGAAATTTAGACCCATTAAATTCAGCCGAAATAATTAAGTTGCTTGTAAAAATTAATGAGCTCGGCACGACTGTTATGCTAGTTACTCACAATAAAGATATAGTAAATAATCTGCATAAAAGGGTTGTGAGTATGGATAGTGGTAGAATAATAAGAGACGAAGAAAACGGAAAATACGTTTTGGCTTAAAAGCCAAACATAATACAAAACTACAAATGCATACAAATACAACAAATAAGAGTGAATCGCCCTCTTTATATATTCGTTGCATTCGCATAAAATTCGTAAATTAGCATTATATTTATATGTTCACAGCCTTATTCAGAATAATAAAATACGGAGTTCAAGGATTTAAAAGGAATAGCTGGCTTTCCGTGACAACTATAGTGGTAATGACTTTAACATTGCTGGTCTTTATCGGCTTGATTCTTTTTAGCGTGTTAACAACTAACACAATTAATTTATTAAAAGAAAAAATAGATATCAGTGTTTACTTTAAAAATGAAACATCCGAAGATAATGTATTAAAAATCAAAAGGTCTTTGGAAAGTTTGAATGAAGTTAAGATTATAGAATACATATCTCGTGACGAAGCCTTAAAAGTATTCAAGGAAAGGCACAAAGACGACGCGACTATCTCTGAAGCTATAAATATATTAGAAACAAATCCGCTTTCAGCTTCTTTGAATATCAAAGCTAAAGATCCAAAAGATTATCCCGTAATCACCGCCTATTTAAATAATGAAAGCTTAAAAGAACAAGTAGAGCAAGTGAGCTATAATCAAAATCAAGTAGTAATTGATAGGCTAGCCGCAATTGTGGATACGGTTCAAAAAAGTGGAATGGTTTTGATTCTAATCCTTTCCTTAGTGGCTATTTTAGTATCTTTAAACGCCATAATGCTGGCAATTCACTCAACACGCGAAGAAATAAGCATTATGAGATTGGTGGGCGCCACAAATATGTTCATAAGAGGGCCGTATATCGTGCAAGGAGTATTTTATGGATTAATAGCCGGAATTTTAAGCATTGTATTGATCGCTCCATTGATTTATTTTTCAGCTCCTTATATAAAAATGGTAATGCCAGAAGTAAATATGTGGTCTTATCTTTTAAACAATCTTCTATTATTTACCTTATATCAGATTGCTTTTGGAATTATTCTTGGAACAGTATCTAGCGCGATAGCTGTTAGAAAATATTTGAAACTATAAAAAATCATCTAATAGCGAATTAGTACGAATTTACGAATAATACGAAACTGATTTTTCTCGTCATTGCGAGGGCTCTGCCCGTGGCAATCTCATAACGGATAGATTACGCGCTCGCAATGACAGGAAAACTCTTTATGCTTCTTGTGTTTACCCCTTCACCTAAAATATTTATAAAAACTTTACAAAATGCGGTTACAATACTTTTTAAAATGAAGGAAGTGGAAACCCTCGATACTACTATAGGTGCGGGGGTTTAGAAATTATTTTATAAATTTCCAAAAGAGTTAAATAAAAACTTAAAATTATCGGACCGAAAATTAGTCCTAAAGGACCGAATAATGAAAGTCCGCCAAAAACAGCAAAAAGAATAAAAATCGGATGAGCTGAAACTCCGGTTTTATAAATTATTGTCCTTAAAACATTATCTATAGAACCAACAAGAATGGTGCCCCAAATAATTAAGCCAAAAGCCGCGAAATAACTTCCATTAACAAATAAATAAGCAATTGCGGGAAGTATGATGAGAGACGTTCCTACACCGGGGACTAAGGCGGCAATCACGCCAACCGTTCCCCAAAAAGCCGGACTTGGAATGCCGAAAATCCAAAATCCAATACCAATCAAAACGCCCTGCACGGCCGCAATTAAAAGAGATCCTTTTATCACGGAATTAACAGCGCCATCGAGCTTTTCAAGTATTAAATTATCGTATTTATCGTCTAAAGGACTAATTTCTAATAATAGTTTTTTAATTTTTAAATTATCTTTTAAGAAAAAGAATAGAGCAATGGTTACCAAAAAAAGATCAAATAATATTTGAGTGGTGCTGGAAACTAGTGGGCCGATATTGCCCACGAACCAATTAAATAATTTCTGAACGTATAGATTCAAATTTATGGAAAAATCAGGGATAAACCTTTTTAAGGGCCCCTCTAAAAAGGAGTTTGCTTTATCCACATAAACAATTTTATTAGTTATCGCGTCCGCGTATAAAGATTGGGCATCTTTAAATATTTGCCAGCCCAAAAGCATTAATGGAATAACTATAAATATTGCTAAAAGAATAATAACAATTAATGAGGACAGCCAATCCGCCTTGAACAAGAATTTAATTTTTTCATAAATTGGCTGGAGAGCCAGCGAAAGAATGGCCGCAAGAGCCAAGATTCCAATAAAAGGATAAAAAACGAAAAATATTAAAATCGTTGTTGCTAAAAGAAGAAATATAAAAAAATAGTTTTGTATTTTTTGATTGTTCATATCTTAACTTTCCATAAAAAACTAGTAACTTACAAAGTAACGGATAGTATTTGCGACTTTAAGAGAATCAACCAGTATTTTGGATTCAGCGTTTAACTTTTGCTGTTTTATTTCTAAGGTGATTTGGTTGTTATAATTAGTTTCTTCGCCTTTTGGAATCTTGATTTTATTATCAGCGATAAACTTTTCTTTATCAGCGTCAGCAACCTGTATTTTATCGGCAAGAAGCGCTTCTAATTTCTTTTGAATGGCGATTTGCTTTTTAAGAGTTTCAAGCGTCATGCCTTGAGCCGCAAGCGCTTGATCCAAAGTTCCGCCCTGGCTCTTAATTTGCGCTTCTACATTCGCAACCTCGGCATCAACTTCGTCATCGCTCACCTTAATATCTTTTTTATCAGCTTCGTTGTTAATAAGTTTTTCAACGATAAGACTTTCTAAAACTGCCTTGCCCGAACCTCTTTCAAGCGCTTGAATTACCGAAAGACGGCTTATGGGGAATCCGTTGACCATCGCCGCGACAAACAAACCTTTTATTGCAAAGAGGAGCGCCAAAACAACGATAACTATACCAATAGTAGTTGCTGTTTTTAATTTTAAATTAATAGTTATCTTTTTATCCGTCGTATCCATATATTTTTTTATTTATTTTATTATTTATCCCGATTTTTCGAAATCGAAACTCATTAAATTATAACGTAAATACCAAAATACTAAAAGCGAATAGTTATAAACAGGCCGCGGGCAAATAACCGCGAGACAAGAAACGAAAGACGGCCTATTTATCCCGTTAGAAGCAGAACAGCTCGTGGTCTCTGCCACGGGGATGAATGCTTGTTTTTCATCAGCGAACGCGGGGTTTAATACCCCGCGTGAGCTTCTAACGGGATTTATTAGTCATGCTACAATAAATAAACAATGAAGATAAACAAACAAAATCACAATATAAATAAAAAAGCATATATTATCGGGGGCGGCATTGCCTCGCTGGCCAGCGCCGCTTATTTAATTAGAGACGGCCATATTCCCGGAAAAGATATTACAATCATTGAAGAATCGGATAAATTGGGCGGGAGTCTAGACGGCAAGGGCTCGCCCGAAACAGGATATTTTACGCGCGGATATAGGATGTTTGAAGATAAAGCGTACTTGTGCGCTTATGATTTATTATCATTTATTCCTTCACTCGCTGATTCCAACATAAGCGTAAAAGAAGAATTTTTTAATTTCAATAAAATACATCCGGTTTATTCAAAGTTGCGGCTTATCGGCAGCAGTAAAAAATCAGGTCTGTCATGGAAAGATAAATTCAATTTGATAAAAATAATGGCGCGTTCAGAAAGTTCGCTCGGAACGTCTAGAATTCAAGATAACTTTAGCCCATTATTTTTCAAAAGTGATAATTGGCTTGAATTTTGCACAACCTTTGCATTTCAGCCTTGGCATAGCGCGGCTGAAATGAGGCGCTATTTTTTGAGATTTATGCAAGATTCTCCTTTTCTCGGCACGCTATCCTGCATTAGAAACGCGCCATACAATCAATATGAATCCATTATCTTGCCTATTTCAAATTGGTTAGCAAAACAAGGCGTGCGATTTGAAATGAATAGCAGAGCCGCCAACCTTGATTTTAAGCAGAGCGATACTCAAATAGCCGTTGAGTGTATTCGTTACATTTATGACGGAAAAGAGCGTAAAATCGCAATTGACAAAAATGATCTTGTTTTTGCTAACTTAGGATCTATAACGGCGGCTTCCGCAATGGGATCTTCAATATCGGCCCCGCGGCTTGAACCGGCCAAATTAAGCTCCGCCTGGGTTTTTTGGGAAAATATTGCTAAAAAATATCTCAAGTTTGGCAGCCCATCTGTTTTTAATTCGCATCAAAACGAATCAACAATGGAATCTTTTACTGCCACATTCCGAGATCCCGCGTTTTTTAAACTTGTGGAAAAAATGACTGGCAACCAGGCGGGAAGCGGGGGATATATCACGCTAAAAGATTCAAATTGGCTTCTGTCAGTAGTTTTGCCGCAACAGCCGCACTTTATCAATCAACCCGATAATGCGTATGTCTGCTGGGGTTATGGATTGTTTTCAAATGAAAAAGGTAATTTTACGCCTAAGAAAATGTCTGAATGTACGGGCGAAGAAATCCTGGCCGAGCTTTGCCGGCATCTTGGATTT
>JBBTYU010000022.1:0-5006 GCA_038061675.1 Patescibacteria group bacterium
ACCATGCCTTCTTCGGCAAGCATTAAACGATCTCTTAAAACAACCTCTTCCACATCGCCGACACCAAGTCCGTCAACCATGACATAGCTGGCTGGCACTTTTTCAGAGGTAGGTCTAAAACTATCTTTAGTTACTTCACAAACCTGGCCGTTATCTATTAGAACGGCATGGTCTTTTGGATAGCCCATACTCCAGGCAATTTTAGCGCAAGCCTTTCGTTTAAAGTAGTAAGCGTTTGCCGGTACAATAAATCTTGGTTTAACAAGTTTCATAATTAAGGCTAAGTCTTCTTTTGGAGAGTGTCCGCTGGCATGAATATCCAGTAACTTAGAATTAAAAACTTCGGCAACTTGCCTGGAAATATTATCTTGGAGCATTTGAACGCTTCTTTCATTGCCGGGAACCACGGAAGATGAAAATATTACGGTATCGGTTGGTTTAAATCTTAAATGTTTGTGCTCTCCGTGGGCAATTTTAGTAAGTCCCGCGTTCGGTTCTCCTTGTCCGCCGGTAGTTAAAATAATAATTTTATCGTCTTTGTATTTTTGAATTTCCTCTACGGCAATCAAGAGATTTTTTGCGGCTTTAATATAGCCTAGATTTTTTGCTATCTGCACGTTGTCTTTCATAGATCTGCCGTTTAAAGCGACTTTTCTTCCAAGTTTTTCAGCAATATTAAATATAGCAACTACACGACTAAGCAATGAGGCGAAGGTAGCGACAATAATTCTACCCTCGGCTTGTTTGAATAGATCTTCTAGATTCTTTTGAACTGTTTCTTCTGAAATTGATTTACCCGCGATATCGGCATTAGTGCTGTCTATAAAAGCTGTATGAATGTCCATTTTTCCAAGAGCTTCATAAACTTCTAAATTATAAGGTTCTCCTTTAACATTTCTTTCAATTCTAAAATCTCCAAAGTGAGTCATTTTTCCGGCCGGCGTATTCATGATAAAACCGATTCCGTCTGGAATGGTGTGCCCAATATCAAAGAATTTTGCTTTAAAATTTTCTGAAATAGTAACTTCATCAGCGTGTTTTACTATTTGGAATCTTGGTTTCGGCAGATTTGGAAATTCTTCTATTCTTTTTTCTACCAAGGCCTTGGTTAAGGCGGCCGTATAAATAATCGGATTACCCAATTTTTCTATAAGGTAGGGGATGGCGTGAATATGGTCATAGTGTCCGTGAGTCAGGATTATGCCTTTTATATTTTTCTTTTTTGGCTCTAAATAGGAAACGTTTGGAATAATATAATCTATTCCAGGAGTTTCTTCTTCGGGAAATTGAATCCCCACGTCTACTATGATTATTTCATTTTTGTATTCAAAAAAGACGCAGTTGCGGCCAATTTCTTCAAATCCGCCTAGCGGACAGAACCTTAAAACAGGTTCTGAGCTTTGACCGCTTTTTGTAATTCTTTGAGCGTCATATTTCTTTGGCGTGTATTGCGCATGTTGTATGCGTGAAGTGTGTTCTGTGTGTTGTGTTTTTTGTGTGTGTGGCGCATGTTGAGTGCGCGGTGTGTGTTTTATCATTTTTTAATTTAATTTTTTATTTTTACTTTTATATTTTTTACGTGTCATTCCCGCGAAGGCGGGAATCCAGTCCTTTCTTCTGGATTCCTGGTCAAGCCCGGAATGACAGAGAAGAGATAGGAATGGCGACGATTATTTGTTAGTTATTTTTTAATTTTAATTTTTGGTGCCCAGGGCGGGAGTTGAACCCGCATGACCTTGCGGTCGCACGCACCTGAAGCGTGTACGTCTGCCAGTTTCGCCACCTGGGCGTAATTACTTTATTAAATCATCGTTCTTTTATTATTTGTTATTTTATGTTTTTGAAGTTTCCCCGCACCGAGCTTGGCTCTGGTGCTTGGGGTTTCGCCACCTGGGCTGAATTATATTAAAAATATTATTTCAGGGCCCTGCTAGTCTCTAAATACCACTCATTTACATTTTTAAATCTGTCTGACGGGATAACCAGCGATTTTTCGCCTAAGCCGCCCAAATTTTTTATAGAAGCGTATAGATAATAAGGAGAAAAGAGAAAGATTGCGGGATTTTCACTTGTTATAATCTCTTGAAGATTGCCGACTTCGCTAATTCTTTTTTCCGCGTCCATTTCTTTTCTGATCTTCTCAATAGATTCATCGGTTTTTTTATTTTGGAACAGGGATAGGTTCAGACCCGGATAAAATTTCTCCGAAGAGTGCCAAAAAGAAAAAATATCGGGATTATTTTTGAGGATATTTCCAAACATGAGCATTTGGTAGTTGCGGTTTTTTATAACGTCTTCATTTATATCGCTGGGATTCAACTTTATTAAATCAAGCTTTATTCCAATTTTTTCCCAATCAGTTTTTATCAAATCGGCTGCGTCTGTTAAAAATTGAATTTGCGGGACTATTAATTGGAATTCTAATTTAATCGTATTCTTGCCCGATTTTTTCTCTCTAATTCCTGTTTCTTGATTTACCCCCTCACCCAACAATTGGGTGCTGGGGTTTATTTTCCAGCCTTCTTTTTCCAGTATTTTCGTAGCTTCTTCAATAGAGAAATTCAATAATCCTAGACCTTTATAGCCTTCAATAGTAGAAGTGATGGGCTGGCTCACTGTCTCGGCCCTGCCATTAAACACCTCGTTTATCAGCTTATTTTTATCGGTAGCCATATCAAGGGCTTGTCTCACGGCTTTTTCTTTCAAAGCCTCGCTCATATTTTGATTTAAAAAAATAGCATAGTAACGGGGCATTTTTAATTCGGTCAGTTTATTGCCTATTTTTATTTTTTCTATATTTTTAGGACCTAAATTTCCAAAGCCGTCTATTTTTCTAGAGTTAAAAGAATCAATGAGCTCTTCAATACCTTGGAAAAATTTGATCGATACCTTTTGGATAAAAGCCCTTTTACCGGCGTAATTAGGATTGATGGCAAAGTTATATTGAGTTATAAACCCGTCATTTCTAAGATCATAGCTGGTATATTTATATGGTCCGCTTCCAACCGGCTCGAGATTATAATTTGAAAGTTTGAGATTTGAAGATGGAATAGAACTAAAAATGTGCCTAGGTATTATTTTGAGATCTTTTAGGTTGTCTAAAAAGAAAACATATTGATTTCTTAGGGTAAATTCTATTTCCAATTCGCTTATTCTGTTCGCGATTATGCCTTGCCAGGTTGTAAATAGCGGGGAGCGGGCTTCGGGGTCTTGGATAGTTTCAATGGTAAAAATCACATCATCGCTAGTGAGCGGCTTATCGTCGCTCCACAAAAGATCGCTTTTTAAAAATACATTCCAAATTTTTCCTTCGGGGTCAACTGTATAGCGGTCTAATAGTTCCGTTAAGTCGCTATATACGATTTGGGAAAGATCTCTGTCGGTGTCAGTATTGCTGATAATCGGATTTATAAATTTCGGCTGGCCGATAACGCCTTCGGCATAGGCTTCGCTTTCTACCGGAACCGAAACCGTATTTTTATTTATAAAATAACCAAACCATAGCAATGAGGAAATAAAAAATATGGCAATCGCCGAATATAGGAATATTTTTTCCGTTCTAGTTAAAGACTTCAGAATTTGATAAATCATCTAAGTAACGCCTGCCTGCCGGTAGGCAGGAATAAATTAAATTAACGGATTAAAGAGTTAAAGAATGACGGAAATTGTCAAAAAAATAAATTTGCTAATAACGAATATTGGCACCAATGCTATTTAAGCGATCAAGCTGGCGTAAAGAGAAAGAGCGGCAAAAGCGATAACCAAGACAATAGTGCTCCAGAATATAATTTTTTCTAAACCTCTGCGAGTGTGATAAAATTCGCTATTTCCTCCAAAAACTCCGGACAGGCCGGAAGATCTTTCTTGGAGAAGGATGACGATAATTAGCAATATAGAAACTATTATTTGTATGATTGATATAGCGGACATAGTGTTTTCTTACTCTTCTTTTTTGAACGAAGACTTTGCTACAAATGTTAAAAGCAGGTTTACCGCGGTTATTAAAAGCGTGGAATAAATCAGCGCTTGAATTCCGGATATTGTGATGTTTACAGACCAGATATCAAGAAGTTTTAATATTATAGCATTGATTACTAGACTAAACAAGCCTAAAGACAGGAATATGAAAGGAGAGAAAACCAGCTTTAAAACAGGTTTTATCAGGAAATTAATGATCGTAAAAATTCCGGTAAGAATTAAAAGGCTTTCAATGTTGGAGTTCATGCTGAATCCGGGAACAAATTGAGCCGCGGCTATTAAAGCGGTCAGGTTAACTAAAAAATAGAATATAATTCTGGATAAAAAACGCATTTTTGTGATTTATTCGCCGTCCCCGTCTCGGTCTTTGCTTCTCCTATCAATGGCTCGGCCTAGCTTGGCCAATGCCCTCAATTTATTGTCTAAATTCATTGATTCTTTGAGCCTTGTTTCCCCATCTTCAATTTTTTTGGATTTTTCTTTTTTGTTCTCGGCATATTTTTTTTGATCCTGTATTTGTTCAAGAAGTTCTCCTGTCAGTTCGGGGTGTTCGCTCACTATTTTTTTGATAGTCTCTATGCTTCTTTCACAATTTTCAAGATTACATTCGGCGATCAAAATATCCAAATGATCAATCGGATGTTCATTAATATCAAGGGAAGCCTCTTTTTTATCAAGGAGTTCCTCTTTACTTGCATTGGCCTGTTTAATTATATCGTCTATATTATTAAATTGTTCATTCATATTTCTATTTTATGCTATTTTTGGGTTGAATAGCAAGTTCTCTTTAATATTATCTTCTTAGTTCTTTGTTTAATTTTAACGAGATGTTTTTTGTTTCCGTGCGGCAGATTCGGAGTTCTGATGGGCTTGCCCCCTCACCTATACATAGGTGCGGGGGCTTGGCTCTGCCATCAGAACGAGACTCAGGCGCATCCGCTCGCAGGAAGCAAGGACCTTATTTTCATAATAATCTCTAATGCGATACTAGCCAATTTTATTTAGAACCAGGCGGGAGGAGGAAATCG
>JBBTYU010000023.1:0-10889 GCA_038061675.1 Patescibacteria group bacterium
TGTGTCCTCGTATTCTACTTCATCTATAAAGTTTTTCAAAATATTTCTTATATCTTCTTCGTTTTTCACCGGGATGTTTATTTTGATGGTGGGATTTATTTTAGAATCAGTCAATAAGACCAATTCGCTTACTTCATCATTTTCTTTTCTGATCTCAAAGCCGGTCAATTCTTCATAGGAATAAAAAGTTATTTTTCCGAAATGGATTCCATCTTTGTCTATTTTAAATTCAATTGTTCTAGGAAGCCTTTTTGCCAGCATAATAATCGTAAGTTCCGTGATGGCTATAAAAATAGCCATCAAGATATTTTTTTGGTACAAGGCGATCAAAAATAATGAGCCGGCAATAATGGCATTTATCCAATACCAAGACGGTTCTTTATGATAATATTTAAATTCCGGGCTCCTCCATGCAATTTCTTTTTTCATAACATTTTTGTTCGTATGCGCGTATTTGTAGTACGCTATTCGTATACATTATTTTATCACAAAATAAGTATAAAAAAAGCTGCCTACAATTGCCGTAATTTTATTTTATGTGACAGTTATAATTTTATTGACATTTATTAATTTAGATATTAATCTGATTTCAGATCGTTAAACTATATAAATTGGAGGAACTATGAATAATGATTGTCCTTTTTGCGACCGAACCAAGGTTGCAGAACGTATTGTATGGGAGAATGATGATTTTTATATCATTGCCACGCTGGGACAAATAAGCAATGGCGGCTATGTTCTTTTAGTGCCGAAAAATCACGTTTCTTGCATTGGCGCGATGACAAGATCGGAGATTGAACTTTTTGAAACTCTCCGGCAAAAAATCAGCCTCGCTATTATGAAAGAATATGGGGTTGCTCCGGGAATAATTTTTGAGCATGGAATTGTCGGGCAAACGGTAAAACACGCGCATCTTCATTTCGTCCCCGAAAATTACGACATCGCCAAAAGGATAATCAAAGATTTTCCTGACAGTGAAATTAGCATAGTTTCCTCGCTGAGCGAACTGCAAAATTTGTACACTCAAAAACAGAAACCATATCTGCTCTGGAAAGATTCTGACGCGCGTTTTAACGCGTGCTGGAATCCGCCTGCTCCTTCGCAATATTTGCGAATTGTCGTCGCCGAAACAGTCGGGCGTCCGGAACGGGCAAACTGGCGCAATATGGATTCTGAACTGGACAAAAAAATGTGGATGGAAACAGTGGTTCGCTTAAAGCCGTACTTTCTGTAAATATCTTACAAACCCTGCTTCTAGTATGAGCAGGCGTCTAGAGCCCCGCAACGCGGGGCTCTTTTGTATTTTAAAAATAAAAAAGCCGCTTATTGCTAAGCGGCTTTTGTTTTTGCTAAGGAAATTAATTTCGCTTTAATCCCAATAAATCTCCTTAAATATTTCATACTCGGTCATAGCGCCAGTGATTCCGCAGTGAGGCATCGGTTCTTCGGGGATGCCGAGGAACTTCGCTATTTCATTCATGTTAAATTTCTCTAACCCTGAATCGCTGAACTTCAACCAGGCCATTGTGAAAAGGTCTAGGCGATGGTAGTCCATCTCATTTTTCACGCCGGTTTTTTTGAAAGCCGCATCAATGAACGACCAGTCAAATGTTACATTGTGCGCGCAGAACATCGCTTCTTTTGTCTTTTCGGCGTAAAGCGCCATCGCTTCCGGCAGGGAAATGGCTTTTTCCCAGTCGGCCACATTATAGCCGTTGAGTTTCAGGGCGTATTCCGATGCGGTCTCAATATGCTCCGGTTTCACTTTTATATTCAGTTTATTGATGATTTCCAGCGTTGTCTGATCTATGATTACCAATCCTATTTCAACGATTTCATGGACTTTAGGGTCAAGCCCCGTAGTCTCAACATCGGTGATCGCGATCGGTCTTGTGAGTATTTTTCTTTCCATACAGCCTCCTACTTTCAATATTTTATTCAAAACGAGCTATGTTATTTATAGTTTTTTTTGGAACATTTGTCAACCTCCGCGTCAATATTTTTTAATCATCAAGCCTGCTTGATAATTCTTGTAACCTTAAAAATTTTTCTATAGAATCATCTTCCGGGAAATCAAATTTTGAGGGCGTTTTTTCTTTGCCGTAGGTGCTTCCGATCAGCATATTGTAAGTCCAATGGTTTGCAGCATCTTTATATTTATTTCTTAAGTTTCTGGCAAAATTTCCCAATATTGTAAAATTTTCAAAATTATTTTTTTGAGCGTCTTTTTTTAAAAGAGAATTATTTATTTTTTTTAATTCTAATGCTAACTCTCCCTTGTCCCTGTGTTTTTCCGGCAGAGGATATTGTTCAAGGAACGTTTCTATTCCCGCGTTTTTATTATTATTTTCCGGTGGTATGAATTTCTCAGTCATATTTTAAAATTTACTCGGTAGTTATTCCGTCAAATTCCGGTCCATTGGCTTCGGCTTCCGTTTTGGTCGCGCGGACAACGCCGTCTTTATGATGAGCAGGGGAGTATATAGTGTAGAGTTTTAACGACTCCGTCTCCGAGGTATTAATAATGTTATGCTGCGCTCCAGATGGAACTATTATGCATGATCCGTCTGTGAGCATATATTCGTTTCCGTCAATAATGCATTTGCCTCGTCCTTTTTCAAAACGGAAGAATTGGTCATTGTCCGTATGAACTTCCATACCAATCTCTTCCTTGGGTTGGAGGCTCATTAAAACTAATTGGCTGTGTTTTCCCGTGTAAAGAACTTTGCGAAAATTATTATTTTCTAAAGTGGCCTTTTCAATATTTGTGTTGAATCCTTTCATATTTTTTGATATTAATTATTAATTCTTTGAATTACGAAACTAGTCGAAATTGCTTTTTTTCAGGAGACTCCCGCAGTTCGACGGAACGAGGGCGAGGCGAAAATTCAGCAGAATTTTACGCCGCGCTCCTGAAAAAGAGCAATGAGTAAGAATTTCGTAATTCAAAGTAATTTAATTGTAAACCGAATCAATTAAATAGCCAAATTTTATGAAATTAGGATACATTGGACATTATGCACAGAATTTTTATAGCGCGGATTTTTAAAACGATGTATACTTTAAGCTAAGTAAGCCTAATTATTATTAAAATTAAAAATATGAAATCTATTTCTCATTCTTTTTATTTTCAGCCGCCAGTTTCAATTAAAGTTTTTTTTCAAGTCGTTTTAGCGGTTCTTGTAGCCGCCTTTTTATTTATTAATCCGGCTCAAGCCGCGATCACTCAAAATGCTCCGCCCATTGACGCAATTTTTTCGCCGAATATTACCATCGGCGGCGGCGCGGCGTTGCCGTTGGCGCAATTTCAGCTTATTCAAGCTAGCGGTTCGGATACATTAAGCAAAGTCGGTTTTTATTTGGTTGCTTCTACAACATTAAATTCCGGAGCCGTGTCTCGAGTTTCTCTTTGGAAAGAATCAGGCGCTAATCCCGGTTTTCAATTAAGCCAAGATACGTTTTTGGCGGGCGCCGCGTCTACTTCGCCAGCGGCAGATTTATTGGTTGTTTTAGAGCCAACATCAGCCGTTGCCATTGGAACGACTCCGAGCGAGTTTTATATTGTCGCTTCTACTACCGGTATTTCCAGCATTACTAATGGCAGCGCTTTTAATATACGAATGGATGCAAACTATGCCAGCACTACCGCAGGCGGCATCGGCAGCGCGTTCGGTTCCGGAAAGAAAGTCACGCTTAATCAATCCGCGACTTTAAAAATCAGCGAAGTAAAATTGGGAGCCATCGGAAATTCCAACGATGAATTCATTGAGCTTTATAATTCCGGCGAGGCGGATATTAATCTTGCGGATTTGCCATTAAGATTGCATACTTTTTATACTAGCGGCAGTTCTACGCCGGTCCAGCTCACTTATTATAAACAAATTATTCCCAGCCACGGTTATTTCTTGATTGGATCTCAAGTCGGCTATAGCGGAACCGTGCCTTTGGACGCGATTTATAATGCTACTTCCAGCATTTTATCGCTTAATGGCGGATTTTCTATCGCCACTAGTTCCGCTACTACCGCGGCTACTAGCACGAAAATAGATATGATCGGATGGGGGAATCAACCAGCCGGTAATTGTGAGAACTCCGATACTGTCTTAGCAATCTGCGCTCCCAATTTAGCAGAAGGCGCTAGCTTGGAACGGCTGGCATTGGGTTATCCTAACGCCACTTCAACTTACGCGTCTATGTTAATCGGAGGCTCGGATATGAGCAAGGGGAATAGTCTTGACCGTAATGACAATTCGGCGGAATTTGTTTCCCAAGATCAGCTTAACCCGCAAAATAGTTCCAGCCCGGGGGAGTATCCATTTAGCGGCGGAGGTTCGGATACGTCCACGCTTAAAGTGATGGGTTCATTTCCAGGCAATGGAATGACAGGATTTCCCAAAGATATGCCTTTTGTTGGACTGGACTTTAATAAGCCGGTCAATTCCGCAACTGTAAATACGACCAATGTCACAGTGGCTGCTAGCGGCGGAGCTAATTTATGCGCTTCCGTCACTTATAATCCTTCTCCGAGCAGTTTTGAACCGCCGGTAAAATGCACTTTATCCGGACAGCTTTTGGCTAGCACCGCTTATACTCTTACGGTTTCCGGCGTTCAGGATTTATCAGCCAATACTTTAGATCAGGATTCTTTCACGGCGGGTAATCAGTCTTATACGGCCACTTTCACTACCGGCGCCGCTGGACAAACATTCACCAACATTACTCCGCCGATGGTAATAGGCGCCAGTCCTTTTAATGGCAGTTCCAATATTCATACTAATTTAGCGAAAATTACTGTCGAGTTTAATCAATCCAATATGAAGACCAGCAGTATGAACGCGGCCAACATTACTTTGTCCGGCGGAATTACGCTTTCTAATTTTTCTTTCAGCACTTCCACAGGCAAAAATATCCTCACCGCTTCTTTAAGCGGCGCTTTGGCGGCCAATACCACTTATGTATTGACGGCGGGATCAGGAGTAATGAGCAATAACGACATTGGTTTGCCCGGACCATATATTTCTAATTTTATCACCGGTTCTCAAGCCGATGTTACCGCTCCGGCAATTGTCGGGGTATTGCCCGCGCCGAATACTACTATTGCCGCCAATACTAATGATTTTATTCTTACTTTTGACGATAGTCTTGACGCCTCTACCGCGACTACCGGCTCAATTACCTTGGGAATTACCAATGGTCAAAATTTGCCCGGTACTGTGAGTTATGATTCTATCGCCAAAGAAGGGCGTTTTACGCCGAACAATGTTTTGCCGGCCGGAAGCCCCCTTACTTTGACTGTTAAAGGCGCTTCCATTAAAAATATTTCCGGAGTCTATCTCGGAACAAATATAACGCGGACATGGACAGTGGAAACGGTTAATTCTGACGCTACCGGTCCGACTCTTTTATCGGCTGGCGGCGATGATTTTAAGTTGGCTATCACCTTTAATGAACCGGTGAATTCTACGGACGCGGCTATTCTCGCTAATTATACTTTGACTGTAGCTGGAGCGGCGCAAACTTTAAGTTCGTTAGCCGGCCATCAATTGTCTTATGACGCGACAGCCAGAACAGCTCAACTTACCGGATTACGCCTTACAGCCGGCGCTCTCTTTGTAATTACCGCCCAGAATATCAAAGATATTTCCGGCAACGCTATGGTTGGCTCTTCTTCGGTAACAGGAACAGTTGAATCTTTTGCCTCTTCCGGAGGTTTTGTCGGACCGGGATCTTTCCAGGGATCTACTTTTGGAGATATTAAAGATTTCAGCGCTTTTGGAATCGGTTTTATGCCGCCGGTGAATGTGCGCCCGTCCAGCAGTTTTATCAATGCGTCCAGCACTTACACTTTTGAACTTCCGATTGCCAAACAAATTCCCGCCAACGGCACGATTGTAATAACCTTTCCATCCAATTCTGATTTTGTATTCGGTTCTATCGCAACGACAAGCGCGAAAAATCCATTCTTGAAAGAGGAAAATAAAGACATCAACGGTTTTGGCGCCGGCGTAGTGGGAATTAAAAGCCTTGCCGCCAATTCAATTTCCAAGACAGTTACCATCACTTTAGATGCCGACACCGATCTAGCCAATAGTAGTCACGACTTTTTACGATTCTCTATCGCTGATTTTAGGAATCCTTCTATTCCAAAGGGAATTGATAGTTCCGGATATTCGCTAGATATTAAATCAAAAAATGCCGCAGGCGTGGTTTTAGAATCATTTACCGCTAATCCTATTTATATCGGAGGCGGCAGCGCGGGGGGAGGAGCGACCACCATCATTCAAGGAACAATGACCGGCAACGGAGGCAACTTGGTAGGCGCGACCGTGCATCTTATGTCTCCGCAGACTGGACCGCAGGATGCCACTACTAACAGCTCCGGCGTGTATCAATTCTCTGATATTCCGGTGAGCAGTCAATTCCTCACTAATAATTTCGGCGGAGGCGGAGAATTTTATTTATCCACCGATCCGTTTATTTCTGGAATCAGCGATGCGAATGGAGCGACAACTACCGCCTTTTTTGGCAGTCCTATGCCAACGCCGATACGGGCCACTTCCACGAGTATTTTGACCAGAAATTTCGCGCTCACACCGACATCTTCCGCTATTAATTTTGACGTGAAAGTAACGGCGGCTCTTAACACTTTCAATGCCGGAGAGACTGTGGATATATTTGCCGGCGGGCCTGGCCAGTTCGTGGTGCGGACTGTTACCCCGGGTACTAGCGCGCTTGACGCATCTACACTAACAACTATTCCAATTCCGCAAACCAATGGTTCATGGGGTATTGGAATTGGTCCGGCTATGCCGAAAGGCGGAAGCGGGTTTAGCGGCCCTCCTCCGGCAGTAACTTGGTCAATGCCAAAACCAGTGGAGGTAATCGTGTCCGGATGCCCTTCGGTTTGTACCGCGACAGTGAATGGTTCTTCGGCCAGTTCCTATGTTTTTACAATTTCCACCGCCGATAAAATAATTACCGGCGTGCTTAAGGATGCAAGCGGTAATGCGATTTCTAATGCTATGATATTTGCGTTTTCTCCGACTGGCGGTACGGGCAGTCAAGGACAAACATCGGCGACCGGCGCTTTCTCAATTAGAGTTGTTTCGGGTTCGTATTTGGTAGGCGCGTTTTCTCCCGGTGTCGGAAAATCCAAAGAAGTTTCGGTAGTGGTTAACTCATCGGGTGTATTTGTGGATGGATCAGCTACCGCGTCTACCGGCGTTTCTGGAGCAAATCCATTTACGTTAAAGATGGTAAAACCAAGCTATAAAATTACCGGCCAAGTGACTGATGGGACAAATCCAATAGGCAACGCGCCAGTGTTTGCTTATCGCACTGATGGGCCTGGACAATCGGACGCGCAGACTGATTCGTCCACCGGAAACTATACTATTTATGTGGATAACGGCACATGGAAAGTCAACTCCTTTATTCCCGGATTCGGTCCGATGGCCGAGCAAACTGTGATCGTAAGCGGCGGAGATAAATCGCTTATAAATTTTGCTCCATCTTCCGGTTCTAACTTTAGTATTTATTCAGGCAATCTTTACGAAGACGCGGATAGCAATAATATTTTTGCTACTAGCACCGAAGGCATTGCCGGAGCCGTAATCCGTCTTTTCGGTTCAAATGGAGTGAATGAAGGCGTTTCTAGCGCTAACGGCGAATTCTCTATCAGGGTGCCATCAGGAACAGGATATACAATTACGGATATTTTCAAACCCGGATATGGAAGAATTGCGGCTCTCAATAACAGCGGTACCGCCATTGGCACGTTAAATCTTACTGCGTCTTCTACTAATAATTACATTCGAGTGCCAAAGCGAAATACTGTGACTATTAATGTGAAGGATTCTAGCGGCAACGCGCTGTTGGCGGAAAAAGTATTTATTGATTTTTTCAATACTTCCACTAAGCAGAACTCACAGATAGAAATTACCAATGCTACTACTACCTCAATGTTGATGGCAACTGGCACCAGTCCGACTATTCGGGCATTCGTGCAGGGAGTTCCTCCAGCCAATGTGTCTGTTTCCTCCGATAATGCCGGTACCGCGGTTTCGGCAGGCGGAGTTCTTACAGTTGATAATTTAACCGAAGCGATAAAAATAACAGTAAATACTTCCGCGGCGGCATTAAGCACAGTGTCTGGCACGGTGTATAAGACTTCGGCCGCTTCTGGCAATGAACTGGCGGACGCGTGGATTCAATTTGTGGATGAAACTAATGGGGTGCATTTTGGCTCTATAGCCACTACTTCTGGAAAATACAGCTTGAAAGCGGCAAACGGAACATATAGTGTGATTGTATCCAAGCCGGGATATATCGGGAATCCTGCCACTGTGATTGTGAGCGGGACAACTACTCAAAACTTTATATTGGCATCCGCGGATTTGACGATTTCCGGAACAGTGACTGCGGGGGGAAGTCCGGCCGTTAGCGCGTTTGTGCGCGCGGCAAAAATAGGAGGCGGACAAGCAGTTGCTCAAACTGACGCCACTGGAGCGTATACTCTTACAGTTACGAGCGGCACATGGAGATTGTTTGCTACCGCTGAAGGATACTCCGAAGGAGCGTATAGCGGTAACCCGTTGTTAGTGTCAAGTTCGGTAAGCAGCGCGAATATCGCGCTTACGACCGCGGTATCGCTCCAATCAAAGCTGGCTACTTCAAATGCTTTTACCGATACTTCGGCCAGCTCTTTTACCGATTCAACAGTAGGCGTGGCGATTGATCTTGATTCAAACGCGTTGGGCGCGACCGGAAATAGTTCATATATTACCGCCAAGGAGACAAGCAATATTCCTAATACTGACAGCGTAAATATTGTGGCCAATAAAGCCAAGGATATCAGCGCGTTTTCCGGTGAATCCAGAGTGACCAATCTTCAGACCGGCAAGACAGCAACAGTGGCGCTGACTTACACTAAAGCTGAACTCGTCTCGTCTGGCATTGATACCACTACCAAAGTAGGAACCTTAAAAGTAATATCATACAGCGATGAAAAGAAAGAATGGGAATCCTTAAGCACGGTGGCAACTTATAAAGATGCTGATGGCAATACAGTGGTATCGCCCGCTTCAAATCTTTCCGATGTTTCTTCAGTAGCCTTTATTGCTATGGGTACTCACTTCTCCGCCTATGCGCTTTCTTCGCCTACCGGTATTGAACCGCCTTCTATGCCAACCGGCGTTACCGCTACCGCTGGCGCCGCAGGAACTAATAGAATTACGATAAGCTGGACAGCCATGAGCGGCGCGACTGGATATTATATATATCGGAATAATTCCAGTACTGGACAATTTCCCCTATTAGTTGATGCGGGCAATGTCGTTAGTTACGTTAATAATTTTGCATCTGATGGAGGTGTTTTCTATTATCAAGTTTCGGCTTATAAGTCTAGCGGCGCATCTGAATCCGAGGCATCTTCAGCAGTAAACGCGACAGTGACTCCGCTTTATGGCGCTGGCGGTGGCAGCGGTGGAAGCGGTGGTGGAGGAGGTGGTGGTGGTGGAGTCAGTACTGCGACTACGCCAGCTCAAGCCGTTCCGTCAGTTCAAGTTACTCCGTCAGCCCAACCTTCAATTACTCCTAAGGCCTCATCAGTCGCCCAGCCTTCCCCTGTAGCGCAGGCAGTTTCCCCTGTATTTAATAAAGATTTAGCGAAAGGAGCTAAAAATGATGACGTAAAACGAGTTCAACAGCTTTTAGCTCAAGATAAGGAAATTTATCCGGAAGGACTGACATCCGGTTTTTACGGCAAGTTAACTGAAAATGCCGTCCGAAAATTTCAGGTTAAATATGGCGTAATTAAAAGCGCGAATGATCCTGGTAATGGAAAACTTGGCCCGAAAACTAGAGCAAAATTAAAAGAAGTATTCGGCGAAGAAACGGCGGCGGCTCCAGCTCCCGTCTTAGCGCCAAAACAGCCGACCGTTGCTCCTCTTAGTGAAATCCAAAAATCTGCTATTCAAGTTCAGGTTCTGGATCTTCTTAAACAAGTTCAGGCTTTGCAAGAACAGCTTAAGATATTGCTGGGCCGGTAATTTCTAGTTAATTTGCAAAAGAAAATCCTGTCCCGCAATGCGGGGCGGGATTTTTTTTATAAAGAGCGGTGTCTGTTTAAAATATCCCTGTCCGTGTTAAAACTTCGGCGGACAGGTAATCTAGAAAAGATCTATTTGTTAAATTTTTTCGCATTGTGAAGCAAGGCCAGCTAATTCTTCTTCAGTAAGCGCGTCTTGAGCGCAAGGATATAAAATATTATCTTCTTTATAAATATGTTCTCTTAGAAGAGAAATCATGGCTTGGGTTTTTTCTTTGAGTTTGATTTTATCATTTTTCTGTAAAGCTTCTCTCATTTTGGCAAGATAATCCCTTTTAGCGGCGTGTTCTAATAACATCATACCGATGGGCCCGCCTTCGTTTGGTATGCCTTTTTTTTCTAGGGCGGGGAATAAAACTCGCTCTTCCTTCTGGTGATGAGGCTCGGCAAATGTTTCCGTAAAATGCAAAAAATCCTCAATTTTTTCCTGATCAATAACTGGTTGATTAATAACCGCCTCTAAATTAGCAAGATGCGCCAGGATATTTTGATGGTCTGATTTTAATTCTTCTATACAGTTGTGGTGATGACAATGATTAGACATAGAATTTATTTAATTAAAGCCTCAATCGAAATGCCGAGAGCTTTACTTTGCTAAAGCTTCGTAGGGTAAAAGCGGAGGCGGTCTCCTTCGCGTAAAGCTACGGACGACCGAAAAGCCTCCTCCGTTTACTCACTGCGGTGTCTGTTTGAAAATATCCGAACGGAACTGGCTGGGCCCCGCCTGCGTGGCCGACCCAGGCTTCGCCAGAGGCTACGCCGAGGCGAGAGCCACTTCGGC
>JBBTYU010000024.1:0-3518 GCA_038061675.1 Patescibacteria group bacterium
TGAGGTTCGTCAAGTTGTTGCACTAAAACAAGAGGTGTTTTAATAATATCGGCTTTTGACCGACCAAGGTGTCGTTATAACAGCGATAGCTGTTATTGCGTTAGTTTATTGAACTGGGCCTCGCTAAACTTGACAAGAATCATATAGAATGCTATCCTATCGTTAGAACATTAGTATTCCCAAGGAGGATATATATGGGTAAAATACCAAGCAAGAAACTATTTGTATATGAAGAAGACGAACAAGGATATTGGGTCAATCATGTACTGATGGCACAAGAAGGCGCGCCTATAAACACGAAGCGTCTTGAAAAGCTGTCCTGGAACGTTCATGGTGCTGGCCGTTTTTCAACCTCCGTTGAAGCGTTAATCAAAGTTGCCAGCGGACATGGATTGAGATTACGTATCATCAAATACCGGAAACAATCAAAAACTGTTCCGCCGGAATGGATCAGTCTCCCACTCGTTCATGGAGCTACTGGTAATTATTAATAACTCCTTAAAGAGCCCGAAAGCGGGCTCTTTTTTTAATCAAAAACCTTGTGACAGAGACCGTAGGGAAAGGACTTCTATCACAAAAAAATAAAGCATAAAGTACTTTATTTTTTACTAATTTTACTAGTGGCTAGTCGCTAACTAACTATTCTTGATCGGCATTAAAATATAAAAGTAAGAAAAATCTTTTTGGGATTTTATGATCGCCGCGCGCTGGTCGCCGTTTAAGCCGATTAAAATTTCCTCGGAATTAAAATTTTTCAAACCTTCTAATAAAAATCTCCAATTAAAAACCGCTTCAAAATCATTCCCTTTAGTTTTTATCGGAATCAAATAATGATTTTCTCCAAGATGCTGGGTTGCCGAAGAAATTTCCATTACTTTCTTGCCTTCTTTGCTTTTTAATTTGATATCATTCACTTTGCCGCTGAAATTACTCACTAAACGCACAGCATTAAAAAAACTTTCTTTGTTTATAATCGATTCTGTTTCAAGAGTTTTTGGAATAATTGGGTCATAGTCCGGAAAATTCCCATCAATCAATCTGGAAATAATTTCCAGATCCTCGCTTTTAAATAAAACTTGATTGCTATCAAAATAAATATTCATTTCTCCTTCTCTAAATACTCTCGGCACTTCCTGAATTGTTTTTAAAGGAATAATGGCTTTAAAACCGGTAATAAAATCCGCTTTAAAATCTTTATCAAATAAAGTTTTTTCCGCCAGCCTAAAACTATCAGTGGCGGCCAATTTCAAACTGGAAATTTGATAATCAAATAAAATCCCGCTAATTTCCGGCCTTATCTCGGAAATTTGAGCGCAATTAATTACCTTTGAAATAGCATCATTAAAAACTTCTGTATTTATTTTAAGATGGTTTTTAGCATTGCCAATTTCCGGAATTATAGGAAATTCCTCTTCATTCAAGCTCTGAATAGTCGCTTCATAATTATCTGTTTTTAAAATTAAACTATTGCCTTTTGAATCTAAACTGATCTTTTCGCTGTCTAAATTACTGATAATTCCATTTAAAACCGAAAATGGTATTGTAACTGCCCCTTCTTCAATTATTTTTCCTGAAACTATCTTGGTTATGGCTACTTCCAAATTTGTGGCTATTATTTTTATCTTATTATTAAAAGTTTTAATAAGAATATTTTTAAGTATTGGAAGATTGTTATTCTCCGATACCGCCCTAATCACAGAATTTAATCCTTCTTTTAAATTATCTTTTAGTATTATTATTTTCATTCTTTTATATTCTATATAAGAACTTGCAGTAGAAGTAGTATTTGATAAGGTTGTTAATAAATCAGTTTTGTCATACTCTCGCTGGCTTAAATCATTCACACCGGGTGTTATTGGCTGTTAGGATTGTTGTTTATAACTTTTGATTTTCGGTTTTATTTAAAAAGTCTTACAAGTTTTCATAACAGCTTTTTAAATATATTACTAATAACTTTTCAACATAGATACAAACAACTTATCCCGTGCGCGGGGTTTATTCTTTATTAATTATATCTTTTATGGCAATTATTTTTTGATTTAAGTTTTGATCCTTGCTTATTTCTTTAGACAGTTTGTTATAGGCATAAATCGCGGTAGTATGATCTCTTTTACCAAGTTTTTCTCCTATTGAGGGGTAAGACAGCCCTAAGACCTCGCGCAAAAGATACATAGCAACTTGTCTTGGTTCGGCTATGGTATTTTTTCTGCATCGGCCGGTAAGATCGGCAACTTCAACTTGGAAATAATCAGCTACAGCTTTTATTACTTGAGCCGGACTGACATTTTTAATTGGCTGCTGAATACTCTCGTTGATAATTTCCTCAACTTGTTTTGAGGTGAGCTCTATTTTTTTATTATTTTGAATAAATAAAATTTTATTCAATACTCCTTCTAACTCTCTTAAGTTTTTTTGAACTTTGGTGGCTATCATATCTATGACATCGTCTGTCAGATTAACGCCTCTATTCTGCAATTTTGTCTTTAAAATTGCCATTCTAAGCTCATAATCAGGAAAACCGATATCCGCTATCATTCCGCCTTCAAAACGCGATCTTAGCCTCTCTTCAAGGGTCGGAATAAAGCGCGGCGGACGGTCGGAGGAAATAATTATCTGCTTATTATTTTCGTATAAAGCATTAAAGGTGTGGAAAAATTCTTCTTCGGTTTTTTCTTTGCCTCCGATAAATTGGATATCATCAATAATTAATACATCGGTGAGGCGGTATTTTTCTTTAATATCTTCCATTCTTTTGTTTCGGATCGCCCAAATAACATCATTGGTAAATTTTTCGGAAGCAACATATTTAACTTTTATTTTATCGTTATACTCTTTTTTTATTTCATTTCCCAGGGCTTGGAGCAAATGAGTTTTTCCCAAACCTACTCCGCCGTAAATAAAAAGAGGGTTATATTTCTTGCCCACATCTTTTATGACGGCCATGGCGGCCGCGTAAGCCAATTCATTAGATGATCCAACCACAAAAGATTCTAAGGTGTAGCGAGGATTAAGTCCTGTCTCCTGATCAATTTTAAGTTCGGCAAAAGATTGCTGAACTCTTAGATCCACCTCGCTCAAAGATTTTTGCTTAGCGATTATTTTAGCGCTAGCGGCAGAAGTATTTTTATTTTCTACGACATACTCAACTTTTTTAGCTGAATCGTCAAAATTTCTTAAAACCGAGAGAATGGTTTTGTTATATTTATTCTCTACCCATTCTTTGGCGAAATTATTCGGAAGACTCACGAACACAACGCCGTTTTCTTTGTGAGTAAGCTTGCTATTCTTTAACCAAGTTAAAAAATTTGGTCTGGAAATTTGCAGCTCTACTTCACCTAACGTTGATTGCCAAAGTTGTTCGAGATCCATGGTTTTTTTAAAAATTCTTTTATCGTAGTCTAATTTTATCCTTCTCTTCCCGATAGTCAAACAGTGGAAATTTAACAATATGTTAATGACTTGTGGAAAACTTTTTTAAGCTAGCTGCTCACTGGTTAGATTTGCTCTTATTGTATTGG
>JBBTYU010000025.1:0-1923 GCA_038061675.1 Patescibacteria group bacterium
TTTGAAAGTAAATTCATCACAATTGACGGATATAAAATTCACTATGTAGAAAAGGGCGAAGGAGAGCCCATTCTTTTTATACACGGCAATCCTACCTCGTCATACTTGTGGAGAAATATATTGCCGACAGTTGCGAATGTAACGGGGAAAAGAGGAATTGCTCTTGATCTCTTAGGATTTGGGAAATCAGATAAACCAGACATTGAATATACACTCAAATTACATAATCATATTGTTGAAAAATTTATTGAAGAATTAGGACTAGATAGTCTCACTCTCGTTTTACATGACTGGGGAGGCCCTTTGGGAATGCATTATGCAGTTCATCATCCTAAAAAAATAAAAGCTATTGCCCTCATGGAAACATTTATGTGGGATATGCGTTGGCAAGCCTTTCCTGTCATGCTTAGAGTTATGCTTTGGCTTTTGCGCTCACCCGCAGGATTTTTTATGATTCAAGTAATGAATATATTCATCAATCAGTTTATTCCTGCTGGTGTGGTTAATAAAGATAAATTGACTGATGAAGTTATGCGCAATTATCGCGAACCATTTCCCACTATTAAATCTCGCAGGGCGATACGTGTATTCCCAAAACTTTTACCAATAAATGGTAAACCTCGTGCGGGCGCAGAAGTTATGAAAGAAATAGAAACTGGACTTAGTTCGTTTACTTGTCCGATGTTATGGATTCTTAATGAGCAAGGAAGTTTAACAGAAAAGGATATCCCTTGGCTCCGCGAAAAGATTCCACAAATTACAACAAAAAACTTCGGACAAGGAAAACATTTTATGCAGGAGGATAATCCTGAAAAGTTATCTCAAATCCTCTCTGATTGGATTCTAAATAAAAAATGAACAATAAATATCTTGAGAAAATAACAACGCTACTCAAAGAAGTTCGTCCTGGGCTTGCCACTAATCATAATCTGGAATTCAAAAATGTATTTGGCGCAGTTGGTGGTTATGTGAATGGAAAAATATTTATCTCGTGCGGAAAGTTTGGTGTGGCTTTGCGACTTCCGCTGGAAACACTTAACGCGCTTTTTCAGGAAAAAGAAGCAAAGCACCTTAAATATTTTCCCAAGGGACATATTAAAAAAGAATATGCGGTACTTTCAAAGCAAAGACTCAAAAATAACAATCAATTCAGAAAACTCATAGATAAAAGTATCCAATTTGTTGAATCATGATAAAAAACAAGTTTAAAATGCGAGCAAAAGTGTGGCTCTATCCGGGCATGGCAGGATGGCATTTTGTTTCGCTTCCTAGAAAACAGTCAGCGGAGATTAAAAAAGTTTTTGGCGCAATAAAGCGTAGCTGGGGCTCACTTCCGGTTATTGTAACTATCGGCAAAACGAGCTGGAAGACCTCTATCTTCCCCGATAAAAAGGCGGGGGCGTACCTTTTACCGCTTAAAATGGCTATACGAAAAAGGGAACACATATTAAACGGAGATACTATAATTTTTGGAGTGGAAATAAAAACGTAATAATGGTACAATTTTGTATATGGTAATTGAACTGGCACAATTCAAAATGAAAGTCGGCGTTAGCGAAGACGAAGTTTTAGCCGCTTCGCAAGAAGCGCAGGACGGCTTTCTCGCAAAACAAAAAGGATATGTCAGCCGAGAGCTTTTGAAATCAAGCGAGGGCGAATGGGTTGATATTGTCCATTGGGAAACAATGGAGGACGCGCAGACCGCCATGAATTCATTTATGGGTCATCCCAGCACCAAAAAATTTGGAGAAGTTATTGATCCTTCAAGCATTAAAATGATGCATTTGGAGGTTGTAAAAAAGTATTGATTTCCAAAAAATTTTGAGTCGTGGGAGCAATCCCCGCCGTTTTATAATGTTTCCTAAAAACGGCGGGGATTGTTGTGCGCGCACTGGGCGGGCGGGGCAAGCACATACAGATTTG
>JBBTYU010000026.1:0-2221 GCA_038061675.1 Patescibacteria group bacterium
GGTGAAATTCTACCAGGTGTTCAAAGATCCGCGAAAAAAGGGAGATGGAATAGCAATTCCCGATCCCGACATACCGACAAAAAGTAAAATCTTGGTTGAATACTCCTTGTCAAAACGCGGCGCGGCAGTCCTCCGCGCTCATGCAAAATAATAAACCCCCGCACCTATGAAGTAGGTGAGGGGGTAAAAACTAAAGTCCCGCGCAACGCGGGACTTTTTACTTGCAAGTTTTATTTTTTTATCCTATATTAAACTTAGCACTTAACAGAATAGGAAAAGGAGGTTATCAGATGATAACTGTATTCGTCCAAGTTAACGGAAAAACTGAAATGACAGAGATTTCTCAAGCAACATACGACTGTCTGCTCAAGAAATTTTTGGTCGGAGAAATTTCTTCGCGTCAGCGGTTTCTGCGCCGAGTCGTAGAGGATTACGGGACCCTAACCGAGAAAAATATTCTTAAGTTCATGAATAAAAAATGAACTGCCTAGTATTACTAAAGACCCGCAACTGCGGGTCTTTTTACTTTTTCTGTCATTCCGCACTTGTCTGCCCCGCCATGGCGGTGGATGCGGAATCCAGATTTTCTCAAAATAATGCGTCCTAGATTCCCGCTTTCGCGGGAATGACAGAGACTTTTTTATTTGCCGGGCAGTGAAAATTCGATTGGTTCGCCCCGCGATACGGGGCGAACTTGATCTGTAAATTATGGTTATATAGAGAGTAAAAATAAGTGATAATATAAAATATTTACGTATGATTATTGATCGAATTTCTACTGACCCGGTTTGTTTTTTAGCGCGAAAAAGACTATAATAGAATAGTAAATTAGCCACTAGAAAAGTTAGCCACTAGTGGTTTTGAATTAAATCAGCGCCTCGTAATTATTTTTTTACTAGTCGCTAGTGGCTAATAACTAATTACTATTTTTATGGTTATAAATTGGTACGGAGAAGGATGTTTTAAAGTTCAGATCGGTGATTTTACTTTGGTGACTGATCCTTTTGACAGCAAGCTTGGTCTTAATCCTGCAAGGGGGAAATTTGATGTTTTATTAAAAAGCATTTCAGCTTGGCCGTCTCCCGAAGTGGACAAAAACGAAGAAGGCGCCACCTTGATCGGTCCAGGCGAATATGAAATAAAAGGCTTTGATATAAAAGGCATTCCTTTGATTAAGGAATCCACCGTCAATTTTTTTAAAACAATTTATCTGGTAAAAACCGAAGACGCGAATCTGTGTTTTTTGGGCCACATTGCCGAATATCCGGATGAAGACGCTTTGGGCGAACTCAAATCGATTGATGTTCTTTTTGTTCCAGCCGGAGGCAAGCCGTTCATAAGCCAGGAGCTGGTGGCAAAACTTGTTAAACAAATAAATCCAAAAATTGTCGTGCCGATGTTTTTTAAAGTTCCGGGATTAAAAAGAAAAGCCGAAGACATAAAAGAACTTATTGATGAATTGGGCTTGAAGGCGGAAGTTGAAGAAAAGCTGACCGTAAAGAAAAAAGATCTGTCGGAAATTAAAGCCACTAAACTAATTCAATTAAAGATTTAAATAATAATGTCATTCCCGCGAAAGCGGGAATCTAGAAAACACTGGATTCCGCATCAAGTGCGGAATGACAGAATGACACATGAATGATCTCGAAAAAAATTTAGAACAGCTTCAGAATTTGAGCCGCGATAAAAAAATAAAAATAATGTGGATTGGGGTGCCGATAGTAATGATCGCAGTTGTTTTTATCTGGCTATCTTATACAGACTTTAGTTTTAAAAAAGATGATGATATTGATACAAAAAATGACGTTTCAAAATTAGAAATTCTAAAAAATGGATTCAAGGCGACCCTTAAAGACGCCGGCAACTTATTAAAAGATTTTAAAGAAAAAATAAATCAGACGAATACTTTTGAAATTACAGCGCCGGCAAGTTCAACGCAGGCTAGCGCTACCACAACTACCACTAATTAATTTATTATGTCTAAAGAAAAAAAGATGCCAGACGAAGAAAAGTTAATACCCGCAGACAAGATAGATCAAAGAGAAATTACCACTGAATTAAAAGAGTGTTATTTAGACTACGCGATGTCGGTTATTGTGGCGCGCGCCCTTCCCGATGTCCGCGATGGTATGAAGCCGGTGCAAAGAAGGATTTTGTGGGCTATGTGGGATATGGGTTTGTCTTCAAGCGCTAAGTTTATTAAATCGGCCCGTGTTGTCGG
>JBBTYU010000027.1:0-6851 GCA_038061675.1 Patescibacteria group bacterium
CAAACACTTTTCTGAAGCATCGAAAAACCAAACCCAACGAGCTGATATCGGATCCAATCACGATATTGCCTGAGACTTTCAGGAATATCAAAAACAACAAGAGTTTGAACGAGACTCTTTTCTGCGACATATTTTCTCTTCGGTAAATTAGAAAATTGTTTTTGTTCGGAATAATCAATTAATTTCTTCTGTCCATTGCCAGTCAAATTACACATTGCGCCTGCGCCTGTGCCTTGTTTTTTTATCATTCCTTCTTTGCGCAACTTGGAAAGTAGCGCATAAAAATGTTTCTGTTCTAATCGTTTTAAAGCGTCTTGATCAAGTTTTTTGGGTGGCATATATCCGAGCAATCGCTTGGTCGACTTGAACGTATCCGGATCATGTTGAATAATTACCTCAAAAATCTCTCCCGCAGTCCGAGCCTTATGCTGCAGTTCGTCCAATATTCTTCTTGTTTTATTGCTATACGAAAAAATCATTTGAATTTATATATAAATTCATTATACAACTATTCCGCGGTCGCGGAATAGTTGTATAGATATTGCCTTCTTATTAAGAAATAATTTATCTAAAGACAAAAAAGTTAGGATATTAGAAATAGACTGATCAGAACAAATCTATATGAAAAATCTAAGCTTCTTCTTAGGCCAAACAGGTCCGGCATAATCCACTCCTATGCGCGCGGATTTTTTGATATCCTTACTTTTTATTTTTACTCCCCGATCTTCTATCCATAAGCCATTTTTAGGAACAGCTAGCTTGTTATTTAAAAATTTATTTATTTTTAATTTTTTAGTTAATTTTCCCGGACCATTTATTGCCGTCCTTCGACTATGCTCCCTCCTTCGCGAAGACACTTCGGACGGGCAAGCAGGACAAGCCCCTTCCAGCCCCCTTATCAAAATTGCCGCAGGATAATTTTTAGGACCCGTAACAATGTTAAGTATTTGATACATTCCGTATATCAAATAAATGTACCAATAGCCAGCAGAGCCGAACATAGGCTCATTTCGTTTTGTTTTGCCTTTATAAGCGTGCGAGGCTTTATCTTCCGATCCGCAATAAGCCTCCGCTTCCGTAATCATATAGGCAACAGTTTTTATCCCAATTTTTCTTACCAAAAACTTACCCAACAAATTTTTGGCTATTTTTGCCGTATTTTTATCTTCAAAAAAATTAGATCTTAATATCTTGGTCATTTTCTAATTCCTTTAAAACATCATCGGGAATCGGAATTTCTTTTTTAGGGCTCACGCCCGGATATCTCCAAACAGAAATTATATTCATTTTTTCTCCGATCTTTTTATCTCCTATTTTTTGATACATTACCCAGAGCTCTTCTTTTTTCTTGCCTCTGTCATTTCTTTGCATCACTGCCACAGTTTTCGGAGCGATTCCGCTTTCTAATCTATCGTGCTTTTTAATAACGCCTCTTATTTTTGATTCAGAAATAAAATATTGGATCATCTTTGACTTGGAATGATCCGTCCAGACAAAATGTCTGTCATTTTTAGGAAATTTTAGAAGTCCAAAACTCATAGTAATTAATTTAAAATTGATGGAATGACAGAAATTGTTATAATAACAATTATACTATGACAAAGCTACAAAATTATATCCCAAAGGCGGCACTTTCATTAATTATTGTTTCCGCTTTTTTATTAATGCTCGGTCCAGTCAAACAAGATTCGGCCGTTATGGACGAACTTGCCCATATTCCTGCCGGCTATTCGTATGTTAAATTTCTAGAGTACAGACTGAATCCCGAACATCCTCCGCTGATAAAAGCTCTGTCTGCCCTGCCTCTTTTATTTCAAGATCTTAACTTCCCGGCTGATGGCGATGCTTGGCAAAATCAAGTAAACGCACAATGGGAAATTGGAAAAGAATTTTTATACAATTCCGGTAATGATGCAGACAAGATCATTCTCTATAGCCGTTTAGTGCCAATGCTTTTATTGCTTTTACTCATCGGTTTTACCTATTTTTGGGCAAGCAAGCTCATGGGAAGATGGTGGGCGCTTTTGCCGGCGATCCTCATAGCTTTTTCCCCGAATTTTCTGGCACATGGCCACTATGTCACTACTGATATTGGCGCCACATTGGGAATTTTAGTTGCCAGTTACTATTTTCTAAAAGCGATTTACGATCCATCCAGAAAAAATATAATAATTGCGGGAATTGCCTTTGGTTCGGCTCAATTACTAAAATTTTCAACCGCTCTTTTGGTTCCATTTTTTATATTGGTAGTCGCCATATTACTGCTGGAAAAAATTATCAAAGAAATAAAAAGCCCCATAGCAGGTAGCAAGATCAAAAAAATATTCAGATTTGTTTGCGTTGACTTTGGCCGTCTCTTTTTAATATTTATAATTGGCGGAGCGTTGATATATCTGGTCTATGGATTATTTACTTTAAATTATCCGATAGAAAAACAATATTCCGATACCCTCTCCATTGTAGAGTCTCTTGATAACAACTTCTTGACCAAATCAGTTCTGGCTATGTCGCAAAATGCAGTCCTCCGTCCGCTTAGCGAATATTTTTTGGGTATTTTAATGGTAATAAAAAGATCTTCGGAAGGGGGTATAAACTACTTCTTAGGCAAAGTCTCCAGTCAAGGAAGCTCTTATTACTTTCCTGCTATTTTCCTAATGAAGGAAGCCCTGCCAACTCTGATAATTATCTTCACTGCCTCTATTTTGGGTTTATGGGGTATTTTCAAAACAATTGCTAAGGGCAAAAAAGATGTCAAAAACAAATTTTTTGAATACTTCACAACTAACTTTTCAGAATTTTCAATGATAATTTTTATTGCCGGATATTGGCTATACGGCATAAACAGCAATTTAAATATCGGCTTCAGGCATATTATGCCCACGCTTCCATTTATTTATATTCTTTCCGCGCAAGCTATTAAAAAACTTTTTTACATTGCTCCCCCGGCTATCCCCGATAATTTGGCTCAAAGATTTATAAATATGATGCACAAGACATTAAATCTGGGAACAAAATCCATTATTTTAGCCGGACTTTTAATATGGCTTATAACCAGCGCTGTGTTCGCCGGCCCTTATTATTTGTCCCGATTCAATGAACTTTTCGGCGGAACTTTTAACGGATACAAATATGCCACCGACTCTAATTTTGATTGGGGTCAGGATCTTAAAAGGCTTAAAGAATTTATAAACGCTGAAAATATAGAAAAAATCGCCGTTGATTATTTCGGCGGAGGAAATGTGAAATATTATTTAGGCGATAAGGTCGAAGATTGGAATTCTGCTATGGGAAATCCGCTTGATAGCGAAATAAAATGGCTGGCAATATCAAACTATACTCTTCAAAATGCAACCGCAAAAAAAGCTGATAATTTCAACCGAAACTCGCAAGATGAATATTTGTGGCTAACCCCGCTAAGCGGGGCTCCAAACTACAAAGCTGGAACATCGTTATTTATCTACAGACTAGAAGAATAAATTTTACTTTTTATTCTTATAAAAAATTTTATCATCCACGGTTACGTCTATGTATTCTGCGTTTTTTAGATCTAAATTTTTTATTGAAGAAATATTTTTTAAGGAATCAAATCTGACGCTAAAACGGAAAAGCGGGCCCTCTATGGTACTAATATGCAGTTCTTTCAAGGAATCATAAAAAATTATTTTTTTAACTTCAAATCCGGTTTTATAGAAATTTTCCAAAATAAATATTAAATTACCAACGAACCTGTCCTCTTCGACTTTAGATCCCAGAAACAAATTAGAATCGCGCGAATCAAAAATAGTAAAAACTAAGGAGCCTTCAGTTACTGGGGCATCAGCAAAAACAAAGCCTTGTTTATCTATCCAATAACAGATGCTTGTCTGGGAATTACACCAAATAGCGAATCTTTCTCTTTCATTTACTTCCACTTTTATAATTCTTTTTAGCCATTCCTTTTCAATATTCACATTAAGAATAGCCGGATTAGGAATTTCAATTTGCCCGCTAGGCCAAGCTAATAAATTTTCAAAACCGGCCTGTCCGCCAAAAGAAGCGCTCAAGACATTTTGTTTTAAACCTATTAAAACCTCTTCATTTGTTAAAAATTTATTATTTTCAATTAAAATATCTTTTATTTTAAATAATGGCGAATAAGCGGCTAAATAAAAAATTCCCAGCAATAAAAGCGCTAGCAATAAGAAAGCAAAATAAATCTTTATCCTAAGAGCCCTTCTTCTTTTTGAAATCTTTTTTTTATCCGAATAAATATCCATGAATTAGTTAAAATTTATAAGATAGAAGTTGCGGATATCCGTACAATGAACGACATCCGATGTCGTTCATATTACTATTCTTTCAATTAAGGGATTTACCCTGGTAATAAATTCATAATGGCTGGTTCCAATCTGACCAGCAACATCGCTAGCCATTATCTCAACTTTTCCCTGTCTGCCTACGATTACCGCTTCATCGCCCGCCCGGCATTTTATATCCGTAACATCCACAACGATCAGATCCATAGAAACCCTGCCCAAAACCCTGGTTAATTTTCCGCCTATTAAAATATGCCCCATAGAAGAAAGCGCTCTTGGAAAACCATGCCAATAACCGATCGGTAAAACTGCTATCTTGCCATCCTTAGTAACTCTTTCCACGAGATCATAACCGATATAATCGCCTTTTTTTATTTTTTTAACTTCGCTCACAAGGGCATGCCAGGAAAAAACCGGATTCAATTTTATTTTATCAAGCTGAATATTTAATTCTTTAGACGGCCATAGACCATATAAACCAATACCTATACGAACGGCGTCCAAATGATATTTTTTATTTATTAAGGTTCCGCCGGTAGCGGCTACATGCTTAATTAAATTTTCAAAACCGGCTTTCTCCAGCATTAATACAGCCTTGTTAAAATTACTAAATTGTAATTCTGTGTAAGTTGGATAGTTAACATCTTTAGCCGAACAAAAATGTGTATAAACTCCCTTAAAATTATTTTTTACATTTTTTAGCGAGGTAATTATTTTAGGAATATCTTCCGGATAAAAACCCTGCCTGTGCATTCCGGAGTCTATTTTTAAATGAAAGTCCGGTTTATCAGGACTTTTTAAGTAATCTTTTAAAGCATCCTTATTGGATATAGTAATTACTATTTTATTATTCAATGCCCCTTTATACAAAACCGGAAGAGTCGGGCCCAAAACCAAAATAGACTTAGAAATACCATTTGCTCTAAGTTTACATCCCTCTATAACGCTATCCACGCAAAATCCATCAACGCCCACGTTATCGGCAATTTTAGAAAAAACAATTAAGCCGTGGCCGTAAGCATTGGATTTTACCACTGCCCATAGTTCGGTTTTAGCGGAAACCAAATCTCTAAAAGTTTTGACATTCTTTTCAATGGCTTTTTTATTAATCTCAATCCAAGTTTTTAGGTGTTTGACAGACATTTTTTTAATAACTATCCTGAAGTTAGTAGCTTAATATAATCTTAGCAGAAAAGGAGGGGTATATGAACATTAAAAACAAGCTAGCTGAGTTCAACGGCTTTTTTAAAGAAAAATCGCCCCTTCTTCTGGCCTTTTTCCTAACTATAATAATTGTGATACCTATCGATATAATTGGTAAATTATTTAGAATAGAAAATCCGGAAGAAATAAAAGCGATCGCTAGCTATGTAAAAGTAGCGCCTATTAAAGAACTGGCGTTTCAATTATTGGTTGTTGCGCCCCTAATTCAGGAATTCGTGTATCGCGGGCCAGTAAGGCTCTTGATACTTTTATTCCCGAGAATACTTAAAATAGGCCTGCTAGGTAACATCATAGCTTGGATCTTTATAATAATTCCAACCTATTATTGGGCAGTAGTAGAAGGCGGCGGACATGCCTTCCCGCTAGACGCATTCTTTGTTGGCCTAATATTCGGTTGGTCTGTTTTAAAGACAAAAAGTCTGGAGTCTGCGGTCGTGCTCCATATTTTCTATAATGCCATAAACCTAATTGGCGCTCTGATAAAGTTTAAAGTTTTGTAATTTCACCGAAGCCGGTGTATTTCTGCAAAACTTGGGGGATCTTAACGGTCCCCTTTTCAGTCTGAAAAGATTCTAAAATTGCCATAAAAGGACGCGGTGAGGGCATAGCGGTATTATTCAGCATATAAACATATTTCTTCTCGCCATTTTTATCAATATATTTAACATTCAATCTTCTGGCCTGCCAGTCTAAAAAATTACTGGCCGAGCCTGTTTCCGCCCAACGATTAGAGCCTGGAAGCCAGGCTTCTAAATCGTAAGCTTTATATTTTCCCGCAGACATATCGCCGGTGCAAATTTTAAGCTGTCGATAATTAAAGCCAAGCTCTTCGTGCATTTCTTTTGAAATACCAATCATTTCTTCCTGAAGTTTATTAGCTTCTTCAATATCAGCTTTACAAATAACAACTTGTTCAACTTTCATAAACTCATGAACTCGATATAAACCCTTTGTATCCTTTCCATAACTACCAATCTCACTTCTATAGCAAGGACTAAATCCGCAAATTTTAATTGGCAGATCTTCTTCTTTTAAAGTTTCGCCTGAATAATAAGCCAAAAGAGAAGGCTCGGCTGTACCAACTAAAAATTTCTGTTCTTTAATTTTTGAACCATCAGATTCCTTGTCCGAGGTTGCAATCTGATAAATTTCATCGACATCGCCATTATATTCAGCGCCTTTAAAATATCCGCTGCCAAACAAAGCAAGGCCCTTTACTAAAGTTGGCGGAATAAAAGGCGTATAACCTTTTTCTGCCATTTTATTTAAGGCATACATCATTAAAGACATTACCAATTGAGTACCTTTTCCTTTTAAATAATAACCTCTATA